>SFRS01000177.1 GCA_004562175.1 bacterium
AGAAACCCACACCACCCTCAACAACTTAGTCTCTGTTACCAGTTCACTTAATACGGGCAGTATGAGCATGAACACTCCTGTGTCCCGTAGAATCGGTGGTCTTGGTCCAACCCGAGTTGAACCTCCCAAGTATAACAGCTGGCGCAACATTGTCATCCCCTTTGCAGGCTACACTGACCAACACAACGGCAGCAATGGCTACACCAACCATAACAGCGGCGTCATCGGTGCCATCGAGCGCACCTTTGCTAACGGCTTGACCCATGGTTACCATGCGGCCTTGAACCACCAAAGCACCAGCGATTCTGGCAGTACCGTGAAGGGCGAAGGCCTGTACTTTGGCGCCCACGCCAGCTACGCCCCCGCTGATTGGAACGGCTGGTCCCTCTTTGGCAGTGCCCGCCTCGGCGTGGAGCAAATGCGCAGCCATCGCAACGTTGCCATCCTCGGTGCCGGTGGCCTTTACACTGGCCGCGTTGACGGCGATTGGACCGGCTTCAGCGGCAGCCTCAATGTAGGCACTGCCTTGACCAAGGAGCACGGCGTAATGCAAAGTGGCCCCTTCGCAGCCCTTGATTACAGCTTCGTCCATCGTCCCGGCACCACCGAAACCGGTGCAGCTTACAGAGCATATCTGGAAGGTGCAATCTACGACTCCCTGCGCACCCAGCTGGGCTATCGCCTCGTTACCAAGCCCAAGGCTCTGGACAGCTACGACAGCACCCAATGGCAGGCTCATGCCAGCGTTGCTTGGAACCACGAGCTCCTGAACGACAACGGCAGTACTAATTACCAAATGGTGGAATTTCCCGGCTCCACCATCGAAGATAATGTTGAACTATATGGCCGCGACAGCATGAGCATCGCCGCCGGCGTCATCTTTAAGACTCCCAACCGCCTCGATGTGGGCCTCACCCTTGGCAGCGACATCTATCGTAAGGGCGGCTCCAGTGTTTATGGCAAAGTGAACTTCGAGTGGAAATTCTAAGACTATTTCCCACTAAAACTTGACACAAAAAGCGCAGAGCGGATGCTTTCACATCTACTCTGCGCTTTATAATTTTTGCTTACTGCAGGTCGTAGCCCTGCAGTTTTTTTCTGTGCTTGGGCGAACGCAGCTTCTTCAAAGCCTTGGCCTCGATTTGGCGAATGCGCTCGCGGGTCACGCCAAACTTTTTGCCGATTTCGTCCAAGGTACGCTCCCGGCCATCGTTCAAGCCGAAGCGCAAACGCAGCACCTCCTGCTCCTTGGGATTCAGCTCGCTCAAGGCCTCCTCAATATGCTGCCGCAGCATGGCCTGAGCCGCTGCTGCCTCCGGAGAAATGGCCTTATCATCACCGATGAGGTCGCCCATGGAGGTGTCGCCCTCGTCATTGACAGAAATATCCAAGGAAGTGGTATCACGGGAATACTCCTCGATTTCCACTGCCTTCTGGTAAGGAATCTCCATAGCCTCGGCAATTTCCTTCAGCTTGGGCTCACGACCCAAGGTAGCGGTGAGCTCCTTACGAATTTTGTTGAACTTGTTGATGGTGTCCACCATGTGCACCGGAATGCGAATGGTGCGGGCATGGTCCGCCAAGGCTCTGGAGATAGCCTGACGAATCCACCAGGTGGCATAGGTGCTGAACTTGAAGCCACGGGTGAAGTCAAAGCGCTCCACAGCCTTCATGAGACCGATATTACCCTCCTGAATCAAATCCAAGAAGGGCAAACCCCTGCCCACAAAGCGCTTGGCAATGCTGGCCACCAGACGCAAATTGGACTCGGACAATCTGTGCTTGGCGTCCTCGCCCTGCCTTTCGATGTGGGACAAAAGCTTTTTATACAAAGCCTTGGATTCCGGCACTGTAAAGCCACCAATATCCACGATTTTGCGCCGCTCGATTTCCTCCATCAGGGCCTTGATTTGGAACAAATAAGCGACTTCCTTCACGATGTCGTAATTGTCCACATCCACCTCTTCCATGCCCTCGATATAACAATTATCATCCTGAGCAAACTTCAACAGGCGCTTGTGCTCCGCCTTGGTCAGCCTTGCCGCCGCCTTTTTGTATTCCTCCAAGGAATAGGGATTGCCCGCCGCCACGCGCCGCTTCATGCGGGACAGGAGCTTAGCAATGGACCGTTGGCCTGTGATTTCCTTTTCCTTGCGAATATCGTCATTGAATTTTTTAATGACCTTTTCATCGGGCCACTTGGTGTAATCAATACTATTTTCGGGACAGCTTTCACCCTTGATAATCATCACTGCAGCGCGACCCTTGTTGATGCGCTTGGCCAGCTTCACCTCGTCCTCGCTGCTCACAAGAGTAAAATTTGTGTAGGTGGTGGCAATGCCCTCATCGGCATAATAGCCAAAGTCATCGGCATCCTCGGAGTCATGCTCCTCGTGCTCATCCGGCTCTTGGTAATCCCTGGCTTCTATTTCGTCGATAATATCCTCATCATCGGGACCATCGCCGCTTTCCACAATACTGCTGAGCTCCTCTGCCTTTGAGGAGCTGCCTTGGTCGCAGGCTTTGCAGCCGCCTTCGCGCTTACCGGCTGAGCCTTTGCTACTTCCAAATCTTCCTTAGCCAGCTTATCCACCAGCTCAATATGTGCTTTCGTGACTGCTGCCATCACCTTTTCGTAATCCTTAGGCGTGAAATTCTCCAAGCCAGCAATCATATCCGTTATATCTGCAAAGCACAGCTTATTATTTTGCTGCGCGCCTTTTTCTAGTAAGGTCTTGATATGGTTTTCATTAAGCTGAACCTTTTTTGCCGCCGCCGTAATAATCTCCTCCCCGGTTCCATCAAATTAACAATCTATAAAGCTCTCTGTAATTACGAATATAAAATACAGTGACATAATCATTCTACGTGACAACCCCATTTTCCTGCTTTTTGACTGTACTGTTTTTTATTTTCTGTGACAGAGGCTATTTTTTATGCTATACTCATTTTAAGGAAAATGTAAACTATTACGTCTATATAAATTACGAGGGAGGTCTTACAATGTTCAAACCACGTCGTCAACTGACTGCAGCTGTGCTGCTTACCTGCACCAGCCTGCTAGCTCCTTTTTACGCCCAAGCCTCTCAGCACACTCTCAAAGTCGACGACTCTGACCCCGCCTTCATGCAAATATATATTGATGACATGACCAAGCCCTTCGTCAAATTCCAAATTGACAGCAAAGCTACCACGGGCAGCGACCAATACCGCGACTTTTTGACTGACAAGCAAGACATCATCGGTGGCAGTGAAAAAGACGCTATTACAAGCGCCCTCATTTACACCAAAGAGCTTTTGGGACAACCCCAAACCACCCCCACCATCACTTTGTGCTTGCTCGATGGTGTCAGCGGCATTGCCTCCGCCAATAGCTCCACCATAGCCAATGGCAATACCCTGCTTGGCGAATATTTTCAAAACGCTGATGCCAACATTATTGCAGATAATAACCAAGGAACCAGCACTACCATAAAAATCTCCAAGCTCAATCCCCAATGGTATGCCGGCGAATATGGTAGCTTACCCAACAACGGCCCCTATAACGCCCTCTCGGCCACCTTTACCCATGAGCTCATGCACGCCCTTGGTGTGTATACCTCCACTTATATTGAAGGAGATAAGTTCTATTTGTGTGAGCCTGTTACCACTGGTAGCAATGGCGAAACGCAAGTCATTATCAATGAATTTACCAAACACATTTATGATATTTATGGCACCAGAGCCCAAGCGGGCATGGAAATCATCCCCATAAGCATAGAAGAATACACAAATAAGGCTATTGAGCACGACCCCTCTAAGTTTTATGTCTTCGACCGTTATAAAAAAGATGACTCTTATCAAAAGATGGAATTTATCTCCAACGGTGGTACCAGCTTTAAAGGCGATAACGTAACCGCTGCCCTTACCACCGATAGCGCTCTTAAAACTGCGCCCGCTATCTACTGGCCTGATAACTGTCCGGTGCCGTCTGTAAACGGCGTCCCCGTTAATGGTATTGAACTGGATGTGGACGATAACGGAGAAATCTATGAGTTTACTGAAATGGCCCACTTGGAGCTGCAAAACAGCCTCTTGAGCCACCAGCAATACCGCAACTGGCAAACCCTCATGGAAGCAGAAATCGCCCTGCTGCAGGATTTGGGCTATAATATTGACCGCAAGCGTTTCTTTGGCTCCTCCATTTATGCCAGTGACTTAGAAAGCTTTGTCAATACCAAGCCCTACTATGCACGTTTAGAGGACGGCAGCGGCTGGGACGGAACCAAGGCTAGTATGCAAGATTGGGGCGTGGGTCTGCATGTTTACGGCAGCAGGAACACTATTACCCAAGCAGCACCCCTTTTGGCAGACGGCAATTACGCCAACGGTATTCGCTTAGAAGGTCAATTCAATAATTTAAACATCGCTACCAATATCACGGCCAATGGCAAAAACGGCAATGGGCTTTTGGTTTCCTACGGCAAAAAGCACAATATTACCCTTAACGAAGGAGCCAGCATCATCGCTAACGGCGCTGGTGGCGTTGGCGCACGCTTCGATTTCGGCGACAATATGCTAGGACAATGCGGCCTCTATATGGAATACCGAGGCTCCTATTATCGCTTGCTGGTCCTTGACCCTGTGAATAGAATTTTAGCAACATTTCCTCCTATAGAGGGAGAATTGGTTACCAATTTTGATGTGAATGGACACTTGGAGGGCAAGGAGGCAGCCATTTATATCGCCCACAACGCTCTTGTGAAAAACATCAACATCAACAAAGATGCTACCCTAAAAGGGGATATTATTTCCCATTGGAGCCCCACTACCATCCCCATTGAGAAAATATCTCGCGGCGAATACACAACCCTTGTGGATTATGACACCGGTCAGCCCATTAGTTGGGATTTAAAGCTGTCTGAAAACGAGGACGGCTTGACCTATATTAACATCAACAAGAATTGGACCTTCACCGACAATATTCTTGGTGGCGAAAGCTTGGTGCTGAATGTGGCTAAGAACAAAACCTTTACAAGCGAACAGGAGCCCATAAGCTCCTATGCCCTGCGTGCCACTTCCACCGCAAGCAATGAAGCAACACCTGTTGTAGATGTTTATCGCATTCTGGTTAATAATGGTGCTACTTATAATAATAATTCTAGCCTTTCTGTGCAGGATTCAAACGCTCCTAGTGCTGCTTCCACAGGAGCCATCACCATCGACGGTGGCAGCTTCAACAACTCCGGCAGCTTAATCGTGGGCAATGGTCAAGGCACCATTACAGTGCAAAATCATGGTAGCTTTGCGCAAGCAGCAAATGGTAGCCTGACCACAACCATTGACGGGGCTGGT
>SFRS01000178.1 GCA_004562175.1 bacterium
GCAAAGCGCATGGAGGCTTTGCAGGTAATCATCGCTCGAGGCTACAGTGTGCGCCAGACCGATGAATATATCGCCAAGCTCATTGCGGAAAAGCAGCAGGAGAAAAAGAAGCGCCTTGTCATTGTTAATGATGTGCGCATTTACCTGAACAGCATCAAGCAGGTCGTCAATGCCATTAAGGATGTGGGCATTCCCTGTAATATGGAGCAGACCATTGAAGGAGACGAGGTTATCGTTTCCCTGCGCATTAAAAACCAAAAGAAGCCTAAGGGAGGCAACAGCAAGCCCCTGTTCTAAAAAAATTCATTCCCTACCCTAAAAATTACTTTAGGGTGGGGATTTTTTGTTTTGTATTTGCTATAATCAAAGTAAAGATGAGTATGTTAGTAAAGGAATATTTTTAGAAGGTAGATATTGCAAAGCGTGCAAGGAGGTATAGCATGAAAAAGACTCTCATTTTGGCAGTATTGACCATGTCTCTTTTAGGTTCAAGTGGTTGCTTTGGCAGCAGTTACGATGCAGTGATTGATTATAGCACCAAGCCCCAGAATTTTATCATGCGCTTTGAATTAAACAAAAAATATGTCATTAAGCGTCAGGGTGAAGAATTTAACTTTCAGGTTACAACAGGTTTCTTTAATGCCGATAAAATCAAGATTACCTGGGATAAGCTGCAGGAAGAACGTTCCTCTCTCAGGGTTAGCCAGCGTATTCCCTATTTAATTTATGTGGATGGCAAGGATTATATTTATCTTTATGAAGAAAGCACAGGAACATCAGCCTTTTTCGATTTAAACGGCAAAAATGCTGAGGGTAAGCCCTATATGAACGGAGATAATGGCATCATAAAATTTTTAGAGGAGCCCTCTAATCCTAAGAAAATGCTTTTGGCTACGCGAGTTCCCAATATCGGCTATTGCTATGCAGCGGAATACTACCATGTGGGCGAGTATGGCAAACCCAAGCTCAATAATCCTGACAGGGAGTATATTTATGTGGCCGGAAGATTTCGGGAGCCCATAACCTTGCTGGAGGATGTGGAAGTAGAAATTGCTGCCAATGAAAACTCTAAGGAGTGGAAGAAGGAGGTTCTGCCCAAGGGCACCAAGCTCACTCGTTTTCGTACCTTGGCTAGCAATGATACCATTGTGGAGCTGCTTCTGCCCGATAAGCGGGTGGCACGTTTTCATGAGCACTATCTCTTTAGTGAGCCCAGAGCTTATTTGCAGATTAATGGCTTTGCTGGCAGAGAATTATTTAATAAGGTGCTTTATTGAGCCATTATTACAGTTCAAAATTAAAGTCAAATAAAGGTTTGAAGGAGTGATATTATGCAAAAAGCTTGGAAGAAGGGCCTTTTGGCCTGCTTAACTCTAGGCCTGACCGTGGCTGCACCGCTTTTGGCTTGGGCAGCGGATAAGGAGATTGTTATTTTACACACAAACGATATGCATTGTGGTGTGAATGACAATCTGGGTCTGTCCACAGTGGCTAAGATGAAAAAGGATGCTCTGCAAAAAACTCCCTATGTGGCTTTAGTGGACGCAGGCGATGCTGTACAGGGCGCACCCATAGGCAAGCTGTCCGAGGGTGAGGCCGTGGTGAAGATGATGAACGCGGTGGGCTATGATTTTGCTATCCCCGGCAACCACGAATTTGACTATGGTATGGAGCGCTTCTGGCAGCTAGTCAAGCAGCAGAATTGTGGCTATTACAGTGCTAATTTTACGGATTTGCGCACTAAGAAGCTGGCATTGCCCCCTTATAAAATGCTGCAATTTGGCGATACCAAGGTTGCTCTTGTGGGTGCTACCACTCCGGGAACCCTAATTTCTTCTAGGCCAGCTTACTTTCAGGATGGGCAGGGAAATTATATCTACGGCTTTAACGAGGACGAAACAGGACGCAAGCTTTACAGAGCTCTGCAAAAGAGCATCAATGCTGCCAGAGAAAATGGCGCTGACTATGTGTTTATAGTGGGTCATCTGGGCCTCAATGGCTCCATTGAGTATTGGAATAGCGAGAGCGTTGCTGCCAATACCCGTGGTGTGGATGCAATAATAGATGGACATTCCCATGAAAGAATTCAAGGTAAATATATCAAGAACTATGTGGGCAAGGATGTGCTCATCGCCCAGACCGGCACCAAGCTCAAGACAGTGGGCGAGCTAGTCATTGGCACTGATGGGAAAATTACCAGCAGATTGCTTAAGCAGGATATAGGTGATGACATCAAGTCACAAAAGGTTATTTCCCGGGAAATAGCCAAATATGAGCATCTGTTAAGCCAGCCCGTAGGTGAAGCAGTAATTCAGCTGCGCAGTAATGATCCGAAGACCGGTGAGCGTTTAGTGCGCAATAACGAATGCAGCTTGGCGAACTTCGTAACCGATGCGTTTAAAACCATATTGCAATGTGATGTGGCTATGGTCAACGGCGGCAGCATTCGCAATGAAATCAAGCAGGGAGTGATTACCTATAATGATTTGCTAGAGGCCTTCCCCTTTGGTAATATGTGCGCTGTTGTTGAAGTCAGTGGTCAACAAATTTTGGAAGCCTTGGAGATGGGTGCCAGCCATTATCCAGAAGAATTTGGCGGGTTCTTCCAAGTAGCAGGATTGCAATATACTATTAATAAGAGCATTCCTTCCACCGTCCAGCTGGATGAAAAGGGCAATTTCTCTAGAGTTGGCGGCATTTATCGCGTCAGTGATGTGCGCATTGGTGGTCAACCCTTGGATATCACCAAAAAGTACACTGTGGGCGGCATCACCTATGTTTTGAAGGACGGCGGCGATGGCATAGGGCACCAGATCCACGCTGGAGGCCCCCAGGGTGACCGGTATGCCAAGGACACGGATCAGCTGCCTGAGGCGGGGCACACAGCCGGCCTGCCGGGCGCCGCTGCCGGCAAAAAGCACCGGCCTTTCGGCGGCGGCGATCCGGTCGATAATCGTCTCCGCC
>SFRS01000179.1 GCA_004562175.1 bacterium
TGCCAAAACCCAAATGGGCAGCAGCAAAATCGTGCTCAGCGCCGCTGATGTGCAAGCTCTGATTTTGAAGGAATATCCGCAGGCTGTTTTCAGCAAAATCGAGCTGGACCGCGACAACGGCCTGTATGAATATGATGTGAAGTTCACCGCTCCCGGCGTGCGCGGCGAATATACCATTAATCCAGAAACCGGCGTGGTTTTTGAAAAAGAGCTGAAATACCAGTTCTAAGCTTAAAATGCAAACACCGCTATCCTGACATGGGTAGCGGTGTTTTTGTATTATAAATATTCTTTGTTATCTTCACCTAAACGAGGCGCACGCTTGCGCAGGGAGGCCGGCGTCTTGCTCAGCTTCAAGGCAAAGCCCAGCTGCTGATATTCGCCCAGCTCCTCGTCCTCAACCGTGAGTACCATGTCATTGGCCTTGGTCTGCTCCGCCTCCACGGCCTCATCAAAATTGAACACCGGCGTCACGCAGGTGTCCTTGCCCGCAAGCAGCGCTTCCCATTCGGACATAGTGTGCTTGGCGAACTCTTGAGTCAGCTGCTGCTCAAGATATGGATGATTTTGCTGGTCTTCCACCAAATCAATCATGTCCTCCCGCTGCAGCACCCGGCACAGATTGCTCCAAAACTTCTTCTCCAAGCAGCCCACAGAAACATAACGACCATCCTTGGTGCGATAAATATTGTAGTTGGCATTGGCGCCGGTGAGCCAATTATTGCCTCGCTGCGCCACAAAGCCACTGCCAAAATACAGGCTTGCTGCCCCCGGCATCAAGGTCATAGCCACATTATAGAGAGAAATATCGATTTCCTGGCCTTCCCCAGAGCGCTCCGCATGACGCAGGGCAATCATGATTGCCATACCGGCGGACAAGGCCGCATTCATATCCGCCATGAGCACTCCGGGAATGGCAGGCTTGCCCCCGTTACCTTCGCCACTCATAGCCGTGATACCCGCAAGGCTCACATAACCTATATCATGGTCCGCTTGCTTCGCCAGCGGACCCTTGCTGCCATAGCCGGAAAGGCTGCAATAAATTATCTTGGGATTAATTTTGCTGGCCACCTCATAGTCCACGCCCAGCTTCTTTAGCACGCCGGGACGATAGCTCTCCACCACCACATCCGCTGTGCGCACCAGCTCCAAAAACTTTTGGCGCCCAACCTCGCTCTTCAAATCCAAAGTCACGCTTTTCTTGTTGCGATTGAGCTGCAAATGCCAATAGCCAAAATCCTTGAGGAAGGGCGGAAAGGTGCGGGAATAGTCTCCCAGCCGGGGCTCCTCGATTTTGATGACCTCTGCCCCAAAATCTGCCAACAGCATGGTGCAATATGGTCCCGGCAAAAGCCGCGACATATCTAGGACGCGAATACCCTCCAATGCCAGCATAAAATTACCTCCCTTGCAATACGCTTTTACTCTATTATATCACTAAAACACTCCCTGCTACGCATTTTTCTGATCTTCATTATGCAAAAAAGCCCAACCGTCACCGACAGCTGGGCTAATTTTTTACACCACTTGGAAGATATAAAATTTCAAATAGTAGGTCTCAGGCACATTCCACAAAATGGGATGGTCGGGAGCCTGTTGGCGCGCTTCGATTTGGCGCAGGGACACATTGGCATCACGGGCGGCATCCTTGAGCATCTCCACGAAGAGCTCCTCCTTCATGAAATGGGAGCAGGAGCAGGTGGCCAAATAACCACCCCGCGGCAACAGCTTCATGGCCTTGAGGTTGATTTCCTTGTAGCCACGAATAGCGTTCTTCACTGTGCTGCCGGATTTTGTAAAGGCCGGCGGGTCCAAAATAATGAAGTCATAGGCATGGGAATGATTGTTGAAAAGCTCGCTGAGCAGGTCAAAAACATTGGCCTCCAGCCCCTTCATCACGTGGTCAAAGCCGTTGATTTTGGCGTTATGGTCCGCCATGCGCACGGCTTCCGCACTGATATCCACCGCCGTCACGCTGGCTGCACCGCCCTGAGCCGCATTGAGGGCAAAGCTGCCTGTGTGAGTAAAACAGTCGAGGACATGCTTGCCCTTGGCAATTTTGGCTACGGCCTGACGATTATATTTTTGGTCCAGGAAGAAGCCGGTTTTTTGGCCATTTTCCACATCCACAGTGTACTTGATGCCATTTTCCACGATTTCTGTAGTTACCTCGCCATGATTGGGCAGAAGAGGCGTCTCAAACCAATTCTTGCCCTCTTGCATACCTTCTAGCAGGCGAATCTTCACATCATTGCGCTCGAAAAGGCCGCGGATATTCTCGCCCATCTCCTGCAAAATCTTGATGAGCAAATTAAAGAGCATTTCCTTGCGCAGCTCGATGCCCAAAGAGAGAGTTTGAGTTACTAATAAATCGTTAAAGCGGTCCACCGTGAGGCCGGGAAATTGGTCCGCTTCACCAAAAATCAGGCGGCAGCATTTGAAATCCTGCTCACCCATGACAGTGCGACGATACTCCAGCGCATAGCGCAGACGGCGCTCCCAAAAGGCCTCGTCGAATTTATCATTGGTATTGGTGGAAATAATGCGCACGCGAATCTTGGACTTGTCGTTCACAAAGCCGGTACCCAAGTATTTCCCTTTATTGGTCACCACATCTACTAAATCACCATTAGTATAGCTGCCTTCCACCTTGGTTACTTCCTCGCCAAATACCCAAGGATGCCCATTGCGAGCGGCTCGTTCTCCCTTAGGAGTAATAAAAAATTTTGCAAAGTTACGCATAATTAACCTCGTTCACTTGAAAATGGTGCGAGCCTAACTGTGTTCAAAGCTAAACAAAGCTACATTGGATTACGTTTCTAGCTCACACTGCTCTCTAAAGTATAGCACATCACCCTGCCAAATGTATAGGTATCTCGCCATTTATTGCTAAAGAGTCGGGGGTTACCGCACAGCTTAACGCCAGCATGCGCACACCGCAGGCCTCCGCCCTTTCCA
>SFRS01000180.1 GCA_004562175.1 bacterium
ATTGCGCTTGTTATCGGCGCCAACGGGGCTTAGTGATTCCCAGGTGTCCTCAGGATGCACCAAAACGGGATTATCCAGTGCCTTATGAAAATCCAGCACTGCTTCTAAAACATTATATTTAACCTTGATTAAGGACAACGCCTTATCCACAGCCTTTTCGGTTTTACCGGCTACGATAGCCACAATGTCGCCCACAAAGCGCACATGGCGGTCCAAAAGCAGGCGGTCGTAGGGGCTGGGCTCGGGATAGGTTTGACCGGCATAGGTGCAGAGCTTGGCGTTTTGGTCCACGTCCTCATAGGTAAAAATGGCCTCCACATCGGGCACCTTGGCCGCAATGGCGGTGTTGATGCTTTCGATGATGGCGTTAGCATGGGGTGAACGCAAAACCTTGACGATGAGGCAATCCTTGGGAGCCAAATCATCGGTATAAACGGGCTGGCCTGTTACCAGCTGCATAGCATCCTTTTTGCGCAGGGGTTGGTTAACAATTTTCATTTAGCTCACTCCCCCTTCTGTGCTTTCTTCCAAGCGATGAAATTTTGGATACCGCGGAGCTGACCCTCATAGCCGGAGCAGCGGCACAGGTTACCAGCCAAATATTCCTTGATTTCCTCTTCGCTGGGCTCAGGATTCTCTCTCAACAATGCCAAAGCATTCATAATCATACCAGGATTGCAGAAGCCGCATTGCTCCGCACCCTGGTCCGCAATGAAGGCACCAAATTCAGCAGCCTCCTTTTGCAGTCCCTCCATAGTAGTCACCTTGTGTCCATCAGCACGGGCCACCAATACGGAGCAGCTCAGCACCGGCTTGTCATCCAAAAAGACAGTGCATAAGCCACAGTTTGAGGTGTCACAGCCACGCTTGACGCTATAGCAGCCCTCATTGCGTACAAAATCTAATAAAGCCATATCCGCATCCACGCTGCGGGTAATTCTTTTACCGTTTAATGTCAAAGTTACTTCCATCAGGCCTTACCTCCCAATGCTAGGATAGTGCGCTCTGCCAGCACCTTGATTAAATGGGTGCGATAGGCAGCGCTGCCACGGGGATTACTCTCCGTGGGTAATACATTTGCTGCATAAGCAGCGAAGGCTTTTACACCAGCCTGGGTAATACCTTCACGCAAAAGGCCCTGTTCATCACGCACCAGAGCAGCCTTGGCCGGTCTTGCGCCCACAGCAATTTGAATGCCAGCGGGAGTTTTAGCAGCTGCACAGGTCAGCACCGGAAAATCAGTTTTAGCTATACGCACGGAGGCATAACTACAGCTGAGCTCTTGCTTCGGAATGATTACACGCACTAAAATATCACGGTCATAGGGCATTTTAGCAAATTCGCTTACATCAATAATGCCACCCTTATATAATTCAACCTTGGCATCCAAGGCCATCAAAATTGTCAAAACATCACTAAAGCCAAAGCGACCAAAAACACTGCCACCCACGGTAGCTAAATTGCGGAACTGCACGCCTACGATGTGGCGCAGAGCTTCCTTCATTGCACCTTGGGTATAGGTGGCCAGCCCCTCATGGAGCTCCAGCTGGCGCAGGGTGACCATAGCACCGATGCTGAATTCGGTCTCGTTCTCCTCTATTTTGTCCAAGCCTAAAGCGCTCAAGTCGATCATGGTAGCCACATTACCCTTGGATAAACGCATCCAGAGCATACCGCCCATGACCCTGTTGGGACGCTTTTGATTCAGCTGCCACGCCTCCTCCAGGGTTGCAGCCTTCTTGATTTCACGGATAGTAAGCATAAAAAGCCCTCCATTATGATTTTACTCACAAAAACTCTATTTTATTTTACCATAAAGTGCGGGGTTTTTAAAGGAAATTGTGTAACTGTGTAGAATTTACACAAGGATAACAATTCATAACTAACAAGGCAACACTATGGTAAGGCTTTTTGATGTTTTTGAGGAATGAGGATGATGGCTAAATTATTTCCCGTTGCTTGTATTATTATGGCCTCCGGTCACAGCGCTCGCTTTGGCAGCAACAAGCTGCTGCAGGAGCTCCATGGACAACCCTTAATTCAATATATTTTGAATACTACCCAGGACCTTTTTGCCCAACGTGTAGTGGTGACGCGCTATGCTAAAATAGCCAAGCTGTGTCAGGAGCAGGGTATCCCCTATTTGCTTCACGACAAGCCCTATTTGAATGATACCATTCGCTTGGGGATGGCCTATTGTGCAGCACCTGAGCTCTTAGGCTATGCCTTTTGCACCAGTGACCAGCCCTTTTTACGCTGGCAAAGTGTTAATTCCCTGTGCGAAAGCTTTGTTAAGACCCCCTATGCCATTCAACGCTTAGCTTATGGTCAATCCCCCGGAAATCCCATGATTTTCCCTGCTGATTTGGCTAAGGAGCTAGCCACCCTGCCCCAGGACATGGGTGGCGGTATTTTAGCAAAAAAATATCCTGAACGAGTACGCTTGGTACAGGTTCAGGATAAGTATGAGCTATTTGATATTGATACTGTGCGCGATTTGCGCCAATGCCTTAATCTTGGGGCAACACAATATTCAAGATAATGGCAACGAGAGCTGCGGGAACGATACCGGAGCCGCCGAAAATCAGCTTCACAGCTGCGGGTGCATGGGCCAAAATGCCGGGGTTTGCACCCATACCATAACCAACGCCGAGAGCAACTGCCACGATGGTCAGATTGCGCGGCGTTAATTTTTCTTTGGTGATAAGCTGAATGCCGCTAACCACGATACTGGAGAACATCATTACAGCTGCACCACCGAGCACCGACTGAGGCATGATGGAAACAAGAGCGCCCAATTTAGGAATCAAGCCGCAGAGAATGAGGAACACAGCACCGGTAGCTAAAGCAAAGCGGTTCACAACCTTGGTCATAGCAACAAGACCTACGTTCTGGCTAAAGGAGGTGTTGGGCAGCACGCCGAAGAGAGCTGCAAAGCTGGAGCCCAGGCC
>SFRS01000181.1 GCA_004562175.1 bacterium
GGCAGACCGAACAGATTGATGAAGCCGGTGGCATCAGCTTGGTTGTAAACTTCGTCTTCGCCGAAGGTTACATATTCTTGGCTGTACAGGGAGTACGGGGATTTTACGCCAGCGCTGTAAATATTGCCCTTGTACAGTTTCATGCGAACAGTACCGGTAACAGTCTTTTGGGTTTCGTTTACGAAGCCATCCAGAGCCTCACGCAGGGGACTGAACCACATGCCATCATAAACCAATTCAGAATAGCGGATGGATACTTGTTGCTTGAAGGATTGGGTTGCACGGTCCAAGCACAGGTTTTCCAAATCGTTGTGGCCGTAGTAGATGATTGCGCCAGCGGGATTTTCATAAACGCCACGGGATTTCATGCCTACCAGACGGTCTTCAACCATATCGGTGATACCAACAGCATTGCGAATGCCGATTTCATTCAGCTTTTCTACCAGCTTAGCCGGGCTCAGCTTTTCGCCGTTTACAGAAACGGGAACGCCTTCAACATATTCCAATTCAACATATTCCGGTTTATCAGGAGCCTTTTCAGGAATGTTGGTTACGATGAACAGCTCATCCTTCGGTGCATTCCAGGGATCTTCCAGATCGGAGCCTTCATGGGACAGATGCCACATGTTGCGGTCCATGGAATAGTCATGGTCATGGGATACAGGAATGGGAATGTTGTGAGCAGCAGCGTAGTCGATTTCTTGGTCACGAGAACGCAGCTCCCATTCACGCCAAGGAGCGATAATAGCCAAATCAGGGTTCAGAGCTTTAATGGAAAGCTCGAAACGAACCTGGTCATTGCCCTTACCGGTAGCACCGTGAGCGATAGCGTCAGCGCCTTCAGCTTCAGCGATTTCTACCAATTTTTTAGCGATCAGCGGACGAGCGAAGGAGGTACCCAGCAGGTATTTCTTTTCATAAACTGCGCCAGCCTTAACGGTGGGCCATACATAGTCTTTAATGAACTCTTCCTTCAAATCCAGGATGTAGCATTTGCTAGCACCGGTTTTGATAGCCTTGTCATGTACGGGATCCAGCTCGTCGCCTTGGCCCAGGTCAGCGCAGGCAGCGATAACCTCGCAGCCATTGTAGTTTTCCTTCAGCCAAGGAATGATTACGGATGTATCAAGGCCACCGGAGTAAGCCAGAACTACTTTCTTAATATCTTCTTTTTTCATGATAATTAGCCTCCTAAAACTGCATAAAATCAAGGTGCAGTGTATAATCTTACAAACTTCTTGTATTATAGCACTTTTTTATGCATAATCCAAGTGTTTTTACTCATGTATACAGAATTTTTCTCCCGCTTACAGAACCTCATCGCTCATCAGGAGAGCCATAATGGCCTTCTGCACATGGAGGCGATTTTCAGCTTGGTCAAAGACCACGGAATGCGGTCCTTCCAGCACGTCCTCGGTGATTTCTTCACCGCGATGGGCAGGCAGACAATGCAGCACAATGCATTCAGGGCGAGCCACATCCAGCAAAGCTTGGTTGATTTGATAATTATGCAGTGCTTTAAAGCGAATATCTCTTTCCGCTTCCTCGCCCATGCTGGTCCACACATCGGTGTAGAGCACATCGGCACCCTTAGCAGCCTTGAACAAATCCTCTTCTACAGTGATGGTGCAGCCAGTGTGAGAAGCATCCTCCTGCGCTTCAGCCAATACCTGAGGATTGGGCTGGTAGCCCTTGGGACTAGCGCAAACCATGTTCATGCCAACCTTGGCACAAGCGTACATCAGGGAATGAGCCATGTTATTGCCATCGCCCACATACACCAGCTTACGACCCTTTAATACTTCCATTTTCTCTTGAATGGTGAACATATCAGTCAAAGCCTGGCAGGGATGCAACAAATCGGTGAGGCCGTTAATAACGGGCACGCTTGCATACTTAGCCAGCTCTACTACACTGTCATGGGAGAAGGTACGAATCATGATACCATCCACCATGCGGGAAAGTACGCGAGCAGTGTCACGAATGGGCTCACCACGACCGATTTGAGAAGCAGAGTCGCTCAAATAAATCGGATGACCACCCAATTGCCAAAAGCCAACCTCGAAGGAGGTTCTGGTGCGAGTGGAAGCCTTGGAAAACAGCATGGCCAGTGTCTTGCCCTTCAAATATTGATGGGGCTCACCCAGCTTTTGTTTACGCTTCAGCTTTTTGGCCACATCCAGAATGGTTGCCACTTCGCCCACAGTTAAATCATGAATAGTAAGTAAATCCTTATTTTTTAAACCCATTTTATATCCCCTTGTCTACATGGCAGCCAAAGCCTTATCCAAAGCTGCCACTACCAAATCAATTTCATCCTTGCTAATAATCAGCGGTGGAACAATACGAATAACGTTGCCTGCAGTGCAGTTCACAATGACGCCATTTGCTAAGCAATGCTCCACTACGGGGCGACCCTCGCTAGTGAGCTCCATGCCCAAAATCAAGCCGCGACCACGCACTTCCTTCACCTTGGCAGGATATTTGGCCTGAAGCTTTTGCAGCTCACCGATGAAGTACTCACCCTTTTGGGCCACCTTTTCCACCAAGCCTTCGGACTTAATGGTCGCCAAGGTAGCATAGACAGCAGCGCAGGCCAGCGGATTGCCGCCAAAGGTGCCGCCATGGTCCCCGGGCTTGAAGACATGAGCCAAGCGCTCGGTCACAGCAAAGCCTGCCACAGGAAAGCCACCGCCAATGCCCTTAGCAAAGGTCAGCACATCAGGCTTCACGCCGCTTAACATGTAGCCAAACCATTTGCCTGTGCGGGCCACACCAGTTTGCACCTCATCAAAAATCAGCAGTGCATCATATTTATCGCAGAGCGCACGCACTTGCTTGAGATATTCATCGCTGGGCACATGCACGCCACCCTCGCCCTGAATGGGCTCTAGGAGCACAGCGCACACATCCTCATCCATCACAGCTTCCAAGGCCTT
>SFRS01000182.1 GCA_004562175.1 bacterium
CGCATACCGCCCTCCTCCTGCTTCTCGGCTCGTACTCCCAGATTCACGCCCACCTCCCCTGCTCCATTTGCTATGCAGAAGAAAATGGTGAAGGAGCTTTTGGCACAGGTTATGGAGCATCCCAGCAAGAATGGTATCAACGTTGTCCGTGCAGACATTACTACCTTGGATGCTGATGCTATTGTGAACGCTGCTAATAGTACTCTTTTAGGTGGTGGTGGCGTGGATGGTGCCATTCATCGTGCTGCTGGTCCTGAGCTTTTGGCGGAATGCAAAACTCTCGGTGGTTGCGCCACTGGTGAGGCCAAAATTACTTATGGCTATGCCTTGCCCTCCACCTACATCATTCACACTGTAGGACCAATTTATAATGGCAAGGTCAGCCAACGAGTGGATTTGGCCAATTGCTACCAAAATAGCCTGGAGCTGGCTAAAAAGCACCATTTGCACAGCATTGCCTTCTCTGCTATTTCTACTGGTGTTTATGGCTATCCCTTGGAGGAGGCAGCTCGTATCGCCCTGCTAACCTGTACCCAATGGCTCAATGCCAACAAAGAATATGGCATGGAAATCACCCTTGTGTGCTTCAATAACGCTGTTTTGAAGTCCTATTCTGAGATCATTGAGGCTGCCAAGCGTGGCGAGTTAGAGGAATAAGCAGCAGCTTCCATGAAAGCATGTGGCTCCAATTGCTAACAAAATATACAAAAGAAACCGATGTTACTACTAAATACAAGTAATAACATCGGTTTTTCTAATTGCTAAGCCTAACTAGCAGACTTCATTATAAGGTGAGCGTCATAATAAAGCTAGGCGTTGATGATATTAGTAAACTTCTCCTTATTGGCCTCAATAGGCTGCTTGCCACCTACGACGCAGATAAGGCCATCGCTGAGCATATCCTCCACCACTTGGCCCAAAGCCTGCAAATCACCATTAGTCACCTGCAAAACCTCATTGCGGATTCTTTGGCGGGTGCTGTCAGGCAGCTCCTTCAAATATTGAATGGCAGCTTGGTCCATGCGCATAGTGTTGGTCAAGGGAGTATCCATGCCGCTGATAGTACCGATGACATATTTGTCCAGCTCGCGAGCCGGGAATTCCACGCTCTTGAGCCATGCAGGGAGCTCCTTATAGGCCTCCAAGGACTTCGCCAGCTGCGGGTCGCGATAGGAAGCAAAAACACCCAAGCCATTGAGCTCAAAGCGCGCTGTAGCGCCGTAAGCGCCGCCCTGAATGCGAATCTTGGTCCACAGGTATTCGTACCGCAGGATGGTCTCTAAAACCTTCATAGCGCCCACGTAACGGTGTCCATGCTTGGCAAAATTGCCGCCGGCAGCCACGTACTGCACCTTACCAGCGGTGGTGATGCCCTCATTATGTCCAGGAGCAGGCAAGGCTACAGGCTTGTCCACAACAGGTGCTTGGGGCAGCTTGGCAGCAAAGGCAAGGCATTGAGCCTGCACCTCTTCCCTATCCTCTGCATCGCAGGAATAGAACAAGGTGTACTTGCTTTGTTGGAAGAAAAGCTTCAGCAGCTCCTGCAGCTGTGCCAAAACCTTGGGGCCTTCGGCCTCAAAATTATCGTACAGCTTCTTCAAGAATTGATAATAGCTGAATTGATCCTGCTCATTGGCTCTGGCACCTGCTGCACAGTAGGAATACAGGCGGGAAATAGCGATATTTTGACCACGATTGAAGAATTCATCGTCCCAATCGGTTTTAACCTCGCTGAGCAGCTCCTGGAGGCGCTTCACATCGGTCAAAAGGCTTTCCAAGCCAATGGCCTCCAGTAAATCGAAAACATGGGGCAGGTTTTCCAGCAGAGCTTTAGCCTTAAGCACGAAGTACAGGCGATAATCGTCCGCGTCCTCAGCAGCAGAAATAGCACGTACATCAAAGGTCACCCCGCCGGTGTACATGATACCATAGGTGGACAATTCCTCGTAGCTATAGCGTTTACTGTTGAATTTGCCTAAAACGTCCGTGAGCAGGTAGCACAGGGGCATTTGTTCAGGTGCAACGCTGCTGATATCAAAATACCAATTGGTATAAGCGATTTTATTAGTCTCCGCAGGTACATAGACAAGACGTTGCAGCTCACTGCCCTCTTCTATCTTGGCAATTTGCTCCACCTCTTGGCGAATATCACTGCGCTGAAGTATAGGAATAGAAGCTCTTGCTTCTTCGCTGTCCGGCTCGGCCTGCAAGCGGTGCAGTTCAGCGCATTCGAAGGCATATTGCTCCAGCTGCTCCTTACTCATACTAGCCTTCAAGGCTTCCATTTTGGCAGCCGCCTTGGCTTGGTCTGCTTCCTCCTTACCGGGCTGGGGCATCAAGGTCACGATAACCTTGTGGGTATTATCTAAGAGATAATTTTCAATGAGGCTTTCATAGAAATTGCTCTGCAAGCCCTTGCGCATGGTGGCCAGAGCTTCTTCATAGCGCAGTCCCTCCAAGGGATTGCCACCATAGAGCCAATTATCCAGCACGCCCAAGCCGTAAATCAATCCCTTGGGATAGGGTCCAAAATCAGCTTCACGTAGCTTGAATTCGGTGGAGTTCAAAGCAGCCTCCAACAGCTTTTTATCCAAGCCCTTGATGGTCAAATCCTGCAAGGTTTTATAAATCACGCTGATGAATTTGTCTCTTTGTTCCGGCTCACTGCCAGCAGCACGGATGCTGAATACAGGCTGCTGCAGGCTGCCCACATAGCTGCCACTGATGTTCTGCCCTACTCCGGCCTCGATTAAAGCACGACGCAGGGGTGAAGACTCGCTTTCCAGCAAAACGGTTTCCAACAGGCGCAAAGACATGCTGGTGAGGCTGTCCGTGGCTTTACCAGTGACGATGGAAAGCTCGTGATAGGTCTTGCCCCTCACGTCCTCGTTGGCGTCCACAGGGTAATAGGCTTCTACCTCGGCAGTGCGCAGCAAGGG
>SFRS01000183.1 GCA_004562175.1 bacterium
ATCAGCGAAAAGCGCGTCAAGGTGCAGGTTGCTGAGGGCGTAGAAATCGAAATGGCACGCAATGCTGTCAGCGGTCATCAGGACCCGGCCAAGAATGCATGAGCAAGAAAAAATTGCGCTGCGCAAGGCCCTGCGCCGGCAGCGTGCTCAACTGACTAGGGAGCAGGTGGTTGCTGCAAGTGAAGCGGTGGCCCGGCAGATCCTGGCCTGTGATGCTTTTCGCAAAGCCAAAAGCGTCATGGGCTTTTTGGCGTTTGGCAAGGAGCTGGGCGTGGACGCTGTTTTGACAGCGGCGTTGGCCATGGGCAAGACTGTGGCCGTGCCCCATATTGTGTCGGCAACCAGCTTTGTGCCTGTGCGTTTACAAAACATGCAGGACTTTGATCTGGACCGCTATGGCATTCGCACGGTATGCCCGCCATTGGAAGAGCTTGCCCCTGAAGGCTTGGACTTGGTCCTGGTGCCGGGTGTAGCCTTTGGCAAGGATGGCAGTCGCATGGGCATGGGAGCAGGCTATTACGATAGGTTTTTGCCCCAAGCCAAGCAGGCCGTGACCATGGGCGTGGCTTATGATTGCCTTATGCAGGAAAGTCTTCCCTGTGATGAGCACGATGTAAAAATGCAGTGTTTAGTAAGTGAAAGCGGAATCATCACTCTCGCACCGCTTTAACTGATAAATTAAAATCCAATTTTTAAGGAGGAAATTATTTTGCGTTGGAATGAGTTGGGGAAATTTCTGGTTATTGCCCTTGCAATAATCGGCGGTTTCTGCGTCTACATCTCCCCCCTGGCCAACTCTATTAAACAGGGCTTGGATTTGCAGGGCGGTACCCACGTTGTCCTGCAGGCCGTGGACACACCGGACCTGAAGGTGGACGATGATGCTGTAAACCGCAGTGTGAAGATCATCGAACGCCGTGTCAACGAGCTAGGCCTCACCGAGCCTGTTATTCAGCGTCAGGGCAAGGACCGTATTATTGTAGAGCTTCCTGGTGTCAAGGATCCGGAAAAGGCCATCGCCATGCTGGGCCGTACTGCTATGCTGCAGTTCAAGGATATTAACGGCAAGGTAGTCATGACCGGTAAGGATTTGAAGGATGCCAGAGCTCAGGTATCCCAAGGTAACCAGGCTGTGGTTGGTCTGGAATTCAGCGACGAGGGCGGCAAAAAATTTGCTGACCTTACCGCACGTAACGTTGGTAAACAAATTGCCATTGTGCTGGATGGCGAGGTGCTCACCGCACCCGTTGTGCAAGAAGCCATCACCGGCGGCAGAGCCCAAATTTCCGGCTCCCGCAATGTGGAGGAGGCTGAGCATTTGGCCATTCTGCTGCGCAGCGGCAGCTTGCCTGTAAAAATCGAGGTGCTGGAAAACCGCACCGTGGGCCCCACCCTGGGCCAGGACTCCAAGGATAAGAGCGTCAAGGCCTTCCTCATCGGTATTGCCGGCGTTTTCGTCTTCATGCTTTTGTTCTACCGTTTGTCCGGTGTAGTAGCCGACATCGCGCTGCTGCTCTATGTTATGCTGCTGCTCCTCATCATGCGCTATTTGGGCGCAACCTTGACCCTGCCCGGTATTGCCGGTATCATCCTGTCCATTGGTATGGCAGTCGATGCTAACGTGCTGATTTTCGAGCGCTTCAAGGAAGAGGTCAAGAAGGGCAAAACCCTGCGCAGTGCCATGGATGCAGGCTTTAGCCGCGCCATCATCACCATTTTGGACTCCAATATCACCACCTTGATGGCAGCAGCAGTGCTGTTCTATTTGGGCACCGGCCCCATCAAGGGCTTTGCAGTTACCCTGGCCTTGGGTACTTTGCTCAGTATGTTCACCGCTGTTACTGTAACCAAGTTCCTCATGCGCTTCTTGGTTTACAGCAACGTTACCAAGAGCTACTTCCTCTTCGGTGCCCGGGCGCCGAAGCCGGCTGAGGCGAAGGAGGTGGCTAAATAATGAAATTCTCCATTGTTAAAAACTACAAGATTTTCTTCGCCATTACCATTACCTTCTTGATCATCGGATTTGGCTCCATGATTATGAAGGGCTTCAATCTGGGCATCGACTTCACTGGCGGCAGCATTATGGATTTGTCCTTCGACAGACCTGTGCAGGTAGCCGAGGTGCGCGATGTGCTGAAGAACCATGATTTGGGCAACAGCATCATCCAATTGGAAAGCAACGATAGCAATGCCAAGGAGGCCCAGGGCGTGCTCATCCGTACCGGCGTCATCAACGATGAAAAACGCCGTGCTGTAATGGATGACCTGAAGGGCCAGCTGGGTAATTTTGCTATCCAGCGTGTGGAAAACGTAGGCGCTACCGTGGGTGGCGAGCTCATTCAGCAGGCTGTGCTGGCCATTGTGCTGTCCTGGTTCCTGATGATTGCCTACATTACTCTGCGCTTTGAGTTCAAGTTCGCCATTGCCGCGATCATCGCCTTGATTATCGACGTTAGCGTTACCTTGAGCTATTTCTCCCTGTTCCAGATGGAAATGGATTCCTCCTTCGTAGCTGCTCTGCTCACCGTAGTAGGCTATTCCATCAACGGTACCATCGTTATTTTTGACCGCATTCGCGAAAACCTGAAGATTCACCGTCGTAGCGAATCCCTGAGCCAGATGATTGATAACAGCATTTGGCAAACTATGGGCCGCAGCATTTATACTGTGGGCACCTCCTTGTTTGCTGTGGTTTCCATCTTCCTCTTCGGTGGTGAAACCATTCGCAACTTCTCCTTTGCTATGCTGGTGGGCTTCTCCAGTGGTGCCTATACCTCCACCTTCCTGGCAGGTCCCCTGTGGCTCTTCCTGAGAGGCAAGAAGGCTGGTCAATAAGCCTATGTTTGAGTTACATAAACTCAAGAAGGCTGGTCAATAAAAGCCAAAATCAAAAAGCTATATTGCTCCTGCTGTGCAGCTTG
>SFRS01000184.1 GCA_004562175.1 bacterium
ACCAACACGCTGGTGGGATAGAATTGCTTGAGAAGCGGAGTCTTTTCCGGCCAGCCCATGGTGGAGAAGGGCCACAGAGCAGAGCTGAACCAGGTGTCCAGAGCATCCTCATCCTGATGGATATGGGTGCTGCCACATTTCGGGCAGGCAGTCAAATCAGTACGGCTAGCGTGCATTTCGCCGCAGTCGTCGCAGTACCACACAGGGATGCGGTGACCCCACCAAATCTGGCGGGAAATACACCAGTCGCGGATATTATCCATCCAACCAGTATAGGTCTTAGTGAAGCGCTCCGGTACGAATTGGGTGCGACCGTCGTTCACGCAGTCCACAGCAGCCTTTACCAGAGGCTCCATTTTTACGAACCATTGGGTGGATACCAAGGGCTCTACGATGCAGCCGCAGCGTTGGCAATGGCCAACAGCATGAGCATGGTCTTCAATTTTTACGAGATAGCCGCCGGCTTCCAAATCAGCCACGATGTTCTTGCGGCATTCCTCACGGGTTTGTCCCTCATATTTGCCTGCTTCCGCAGTCATCTTGCCATCCATGCCGATGACAACTACGCTGGGCAGATTATGACGAATGCCCATTTCATAGTCGTTGGGGTCGTGGGACGGAGTAATCTTAACTGCGCCAGTACCAAATTCCAAATCAACATAGCTATCAGCGATGATGGGAATAATGCGACCGTTAGCGGGCAGAGTCAAGTGCTTGCCTACTAAATGACCATAGCGGGGGTCAGCAGGGTTTACAGCAACAGCAGTATCGCCGGGGATGGTTTCAGGACGAGTGGTAGCAATAGTCAAATAAGTACCCTCTTCCTCCACAACGGGATAACGGAAGTACCACAGATGGCCTGGATCATCCTTATGCTCTACCTCGATATCGGACAGAGCAGTGTTGCAGTTTACGCACCAGTTGGTGATACGGGTGCCCTTATAAATCAAGCCCTTTTCGAACAGGGTGCAGAAAACCTCGCGGACAGCCTTGGAGCAGCCCTCATCCATGGTGAAACGCTTGCGCTCCCAATCACAGGAAACGCCCAAATGCTTCAGCTGGTTGATAATGCGGTCGCCATATTGCTCCTTCCACTCCCAAACGCGTTTCAGGAACTCCTCGCGTCCCAAATCATAACGGGTCTTGCCCTCTTCCTTTTTGATAACCTCTTCAACCTTGATTTGGGTTGCCAGACCAGCATGGTCATAGCCGGGCATCCACAGAGTGTTATGTCCCATCATGCGGTGCCAACGAATCAAGATATCCTGCAAGGTGTTATCCAAGGCATGGCCCATATGCAGCTGGCCAGTGATATTCGGAGGGGGAATAACAATGCTAAATGCCTTGTTGCCTTCCTCTACCTCAGCATGAAAATAACGATTTTTTTCCCAGAATTCATACCATTTCTTCTCTACGGAAGCAGGGTCATAGACCTTGGGAATGTTATGCTCTTCGCTCATTACTAATCCTCCTTCAAAATAAAAAAGCCCTGTTCATCATGAACAGGACGCATATACTACGTGGTACCACCCATCTTCCCTGCGCGCAAGACGCAGAGCACTCAAAGCACGTAACGTGTGCACACGTTTCTACCTACTAAAGCAACATAGCACTTGTTCAGCAAAACAGCTCCCGGACTACAGCCTTCACACCGACGCACGCAGCTTGCACCCACCGCTGCCTCTCTAATTCGTCTACCGGTCAAAGCCCTTCCGTTCCTTGCCTTTAGCATATAAATTTGTATACACTATATCTTAGCAATTTCAGAGCCAAGTGTCAACCATTTTATAATAAAAACGAAAAACCGCCCTGCCACTATGACAAAAGCGGTTCTATAAGAGCATCATTTGGCTTGCTTCAGGAGCTGCAACACAGCCAGCAAATCATCCACGTCGATGCCGGAGCTTTTGTTTTGCTTTGCTAAGCTCATGCTATCCTGCTCATCGATTTCCTCAAAAAAGGCAGCCATAGGCGTTTGCAGAGAATCATGTAAACGCAAAAGCACATCAATGGTAGCATTGCAGCGACCATTTTCGATATTACTGAAATGAGCTTGGGTAATGCCAATTTCCTTAGCCAGACTCTGTTGGGATAAGCCCTTGCTGACTCGCATCAAGCGAATTTTATTGCCAATCATTTTAATTCTATCAGACACTTTGCACCCCTCGCAATCTGAATCAGAAAACGCAGTAGCAGAGCTGCGCTTGCACCTGTGTTTTTATTTACAAGTATAGTATAATTATACCACAGTTTTACCCCCCCCCGGCAAGTTTTTCTTTGAGAAGTAATTTTTACTTCCGTAGCTTGCCAAAGGCGTAATATCTATTATTTTATACTTAAAATATTTAATTCTTTAAACATACCTATTCAATTTCTCTCAGCTTGTAAGCTTTGTCCTCGTCCATTATGATCAGCATCAGCTTGGCAATTCGAGGGTCGAATTGGGTACCAATGCCTCTAGTTATCTCCTGACGCACCAACTCTTGGGGTAGCGCATCGCGATAACTGCGTTTAGAGGTCATGGCATCATAGGAATCAGCCACGGCGATAATACGAGCAAACAGGGGGATCTCTTCCCCCTTGAGTCCGTCAGGATAGCCCTTGCCATCATAACGCTCGTGATGGTAACGAGCACCCACTGCCACGTCGGGCAGCTCTGTAATAGTGCTCAAAATTTGGGCACCAATCTCGGAATGCTCCTTGATAATAGCATATTCCTCTTCGGTAAGCTTGCCCTTTTTATTCAAAATAGCATCGGACACGCCAATCTTGCCCACATCATGCAAAAGTGCAGTATATTCAAGACGCCCCAGCTCCTCTTCCTTGAAGCCCATTCTTTTCGCCAACATGACAGAATACTGGGCCACACGAGCAGAATGGCCATTGGTATAGGAATCCTTGGCATCAATGGCATT
>SFRS01000185.1 GCA_004562175.1 bacterium
CCAAGATATTACTAGAGAAGAAGCTGAATATTTGATTAACGTGAGCGACGAGGACACCATGGTGCTGTGCGCTATGGCCGACAAGATTCGCCAAAAATTCGCCGGTGATGAGGTGGACTGCTGTGCTATTATTAACGGTCGCAGTGGCAAATGCAGTGAAAACTGCAAATTCTGCGCTCAATCCGCTCATTGGCACACCGGTGTCAAGGAATACGGCCTGCTGAGCCAGGAGGAGTTTTTTGAGGCTGCTAAAAAGGCTAAGGAAGCAGGCGCTGTGCGCTTCTCCATCGTAACCAGTGGCCGTGGCCAAAGCAAGGCTGATGACTTCGACAATATTTGCAAGGCCTTGAGCCGCATTAAGAAGGAGCTGCAAATTGAAGTGTGTGCTTCCTTGGGCATTTTGACTCTGGAGCAAGCCAAAGCTTTGCGTGCAGCAGGCGTAACCCGTTTCCATTCCAATTTGGAAACCAGTGGCAGCCATTTCCCGGATATTTGCACCTCCCACACCTACGAGGATAAGTTCTCCACCATTAAGAATGCTCAAGCAGCAGGTCTGCGCGTGTGCAGCGGTGGTATCTTCGGCCTCAACGAAACTCCGGAGCAGCGTGTGGAAATGGCCTTCACATTGAAGGAGCTGGGCATTGATTCTGTACCTTTGAATCTGCTGACTCCTATTCCCGGCACTCCCTTCGAGAGCAATAAGCCCTTGCCGCCTTTGGAAATTTTGCGTGCCTTTGCTACCTTCCGCTTTATTCTGCCCAAGGCGCAAATTCGTACCGCCGGTGGTCGCGAGGTGAACCTGCGTGACCTGCAATCCATGGCCTTGAACGGTGGTGCCAGCGGCATTATGATCGGTGGCTATTTGACCACTGCAGGTCGTGGCACGGAGCGCGATATGCAAATGCTGAAGGATTTGGGACGTCCTCGCAGCACTCCGAAGCTGGACTAATTAGATCAAGTTGGATAAGCATCAGGCAGCATTTACTGCTTGCGCTTTTAAGAAGTTTTTAGTGGATAAATCATACACCTTACACCAATTTAAAATCTCTAACAAAAAAATGCGAGCGGGAGCGGCTCGCATTTTTTTATGCCCTTTTTAGGCAGGGAGGGAGTATGCTATTAAAGGAAATTATTCTAAATAAAGGGCAGCGTCCAATTGCTCGCTCACATAGCCAACTATGGCGCTGGCGGGAGCTACTATTTGCAGCTCGTCTAGGCAGGCCTTGGCCTCGGCTTCAGGAAGAGCACAGAGCAGCCCACCGCTGGTTTGGGGATCGTAGCAAATGTCCTGCAATGGCAGGGGAATATTGCCCAACACCTTTACATGGGCCTCGGCGAACTCCCTGTTGCGATAAGCACCGGCAGGGATGAAGCCCATGGAGGCCATTTCGTAGGCTTCCTCATGATAAGGAATAGCTTCAGCCCGCAAATGAATAGTGACTGCACTGCCCTGAGCCATTTCCAAGCTGTGCCCCAAAAGGGCGAAGCCAGTCACATCGGTGCAGGCGTGCACGCTATACTTGGTGAGCACGTCCCGAGCGTATTTGTTCAGGGTACTCATTTGGGTGTAGAGCTTGTCTAAAAGGGACTGCTCCACCAGCGCGGCCTTGGCCGCCGTGGTGAGGATGCCCACGCCCAAGGGCTTGGTCAAGATGAGCACATCACCAGGCCGCGCACCACAATTGCGCCACAGCTTGTCCGGATGCACAAAGCCGGTCACAGCCAAACCATAGATGGGCTCGGCACCGTGGATGGTGTGGCCACCGGTGATGATGGCGCCGGCCTCGTAGGCCTTGGCATAGCCACCGCGCAGGATTTCCTGCACGGTGTGCTGCTCCATTTTTTCGGGGATGCACATGATATTCAGCGCCAGCTTGGGCTCGCCGCCCATGGCGTACACATCGCTGAGAGCGTTGGTGGCGGCGATTTGGCCATACAGGAAGGGGTCGTCCACAATAGGCGGGAAAAAATCGGTGGTTTGCACGATGGCCAGCTCCTCACTGACAGCGTAAACGCTGGCATCGTCGCTTTTGTCATAGCCCACCAGCAGCTTGGGGTCGGAGTGGGTGTCAAAGCCTTCTAAAAGCCGGCACAGAGTGCCGGCGCCCACCTTGGCGCCGCAGCCGGCGCAGCTGGCCAGCTTGGTCAATTTTACTTGGTTTTCCATAAGCTTATCCTCTTAATTTTTTTGAAAGTACTCATTCCTCGGCAGTATAAAGGAAGATGTAGCCATTTTCGTCCAGCACCAGCTGCTCCAGCTCCGGGGTGATGAGCTGGCTTACGTCCTTGGCAGTTAGCTCTGTTGCCTGAAAGAGCACGCAGGTGCCACAGCTGCTGCTCAAAGCACGGGGCACGGGGGAGAGCTGGGCTGACCAACCGCGCTCCGCGCACAGCTTGTGAAAGCGCATGGCACCGAAATGGGAGAAAAAGGTGGCAATATACTGCTTCATTTGCTGATCAGCAGGGTATATTCCCCGTCCTGCTCGCTGATTTGCACTTTATATCCCTGATGATGGGCATAACGGGTGACATTTTCCTTAGAAGTGTTATTGTCTACCATGACTTGGTAGCTGTCTGCGCCACTGGTCATGGCTTGACGTGTTAAAATGACGGGCTCGGGACAGGAGAGACCGCGGGCATCGATGATTTGCATAGGTAAAGGCCTCCTTATTTTTTATAGGTGTTCAGATAAGCGATAATGGTGACGACGATGATACCGATAATAACCGCGATTTGGCCATTGGCAGTGGGACCGGCGCCACTGGAGGCCAAACCAAAGTTGTGGGCAAAGGCAGCGCCGGCAACGAGGCCCAGAATGGCGATGGCGCTGTCAGAGTTGCCCTCGCCAGCTAAAATCAGCTGGCGCATGGGGCAACCGCCCAAAAGCACGCAGGCGAAGCCTGCGAGGAAC
>SFRS01000186.1 GCA_004562175.1 bacterium
CTGCCACTGGTCATCACGCCCATGCAAGCCTTTTCCGGTATATCCTTTACCTCAAACTGCTGATTTTTGCTCAGCTCGGTAGCGATAATTGGTCTAGTTGCGGTGCCACTGTAGGCCACAAATTGCAGTAGCTGTTCAGCAATAGTATCCTCATGGATGAAGAACGCAGGCTGAGTATAATCTGCTTCCGCCCGCAGCTTGCGAGCCGCAGCCACCAGCTCACCATAGGTGAAGGTGGCAGCATCGTCCACCAAGGCCAGCTTTTCCTGAGGTTGGGCCGCCAGCATGGC
The DNA here is from genome assembly GCA_004562175.1 of bacterium. Taxonomy (GTDB): domain Bacteria; phylum Bacillota; class Negativicutes; order Acidaminococcales; family Acidaminococcaceae; genus Phascolarctobacterium_A. Next base: position 291 of record SFRS01000186.1, read on the forward strand.
CAAATAATCAGGATAATCCTCGTATGCCATCTTATGCCTCCACCCTTTCTAATAACAACGCCGTACCGATACCACCTGCGGCAGCCACGCTGGCGCAGCCCAAGCGTCCGCCGCAACGCTTCAAGGCCTCCAACAAGTGCAGCGTAATAATGGCGCCGGAGGCGCCATAGGGATGGCCGTAGGCCAGTGCGCCGCCGAAGGCATTATATTTCTCCACACTGTGCGGAAAGGCCCGCGCAAAAAGCACATCTATGATTGCAAAGGCTTCATTGATCTCAAAATCGTCAATCTCCGCTTCGGTGAGGCCGTGCTTGGCCAGCAGCTTTTCCAAAGCTGTCACCGCCGTGCGCGGGCTCACTAAGGGGTCTCCACCGCAGGCCACGGAGCCCAAAATCTTGGCTTGTGCCTTAAAGCCGTGCTCCCTCAGGTAGCTTTCCGAGCAGAGCACCACAAAGGCCGCACCATCATTAATCAAGCAGGAGTTGGCCGCCGTGATGAATTCTCCCTCCGGCAACACCTTGGGCAATCTATCCAAGAGCCTTTGGCTCATGCGGGGACGAATGCCCTCGTCCTTGCTCGCCCCAAAGCAGGGATAGATGATGCCTTGCAGGCTCCCCTCCTGCTGCGCCGCCGCGGCTAAAGCATGACTGCGCAGCACCCAAGCATCCAGCTCTGCCTTAGTAACGCCTTCTCTCAGGCAGGCCAGCTCCGCCCCCTCCAGCATCACCGTTTCCCGGTGAATGCCGGGCATGAACTTGGCCACACTGTACCAGCTGTCGCCACTATAGTCCGGATGGTTGGAGTTATAGCCCCGCCGGGGCTGGGTACTACTGCTTTCAAAGCCTCCGGCAATAATGCAGTCCGCCTCGCCGCTGGCGATTTTCGCCGCGGCCACGGCAATACTCTCCAGACCACTGCCACATTGCACATCAACAGTGAAGGCAGGCACGTTTACGTCCACTCCTGCCTCCAGAGCCATGAGCCGGGCAATATTACCCCCAGCGCCCACACCGTTGCCGGCAATGATATAATCAGGCTGCTGAACGTCATACTTTTCCATAACTTGGCGCAGCACCGCCGCTCCCAGCTTTTCCGCCGGCACATGACGATACATGCCATTGACCACGCCCACAAAGCTGCGCAGTCCTCCTACCATATATACCTTATCCATATTTCCTAACCTTTCATGAAAATCAATTATGATTAGTACCATCATGATTTACTAAATTATATTATACTGGATTCTATTATTCAAGCAAGAAAATAAGCCTGTATCCCTTACATTCTAAGGTATACAGGCTTTTCGTTTTACTATGCTGATAGCAAACAACAATATATGTGTGCATCCCACAACGCTCGCGGTTTAATTCATTTTTCATTTCAAAAATATGCTATAATAATGGAAAAAGACAAGGAGGCTTATTAATGTATTACCACAAAATCTACTCACCCTTAAAGCTTTTAATTTTGACAGTATTTGCATTGTATATTACCACCTTTTGCTCCCTCCCTACTCTGGCTGCTTCCCCAAACGAAAACTGTATCACAGTAAACGCCGGAGCTAGCATGGAGGTCGCGCCCGATTTAGCCTATCTGCGCTGCAATATCGTTGGTAAAGGTACCACGGCAGCCCAGGCCACTGCTAACGCTGCTAAAGTGATAAACGACGTGCGTCACAGCCTTCTGGGCCTCAACATAATGGGCGAAGACATCGTCAACATGAGCTACAATACCCATTCTACTCATGATAACAAGGGTAAGGTTACGGGCTACAAAGCTGAAACCAGCTTGCGTATCACTGTTCGTGATCTAAAAAAGCTTGGCAGTGTTATCGATAAGATTACAGACAGTGGCGTAGACAACATTAACGGTATTACCTACACCCTCAGTGACAAAAACCTTTATCGCAGCATGCTTTTAGCCAAAGCTGTTGAAAACGCACGCCAACAAGCTGCTGTAGTAGCAAACGCTGGTGGTCGCACCCTAGGAACACTCCTCAGCGCCAGCTTTTCCACCATCAATCAAGTGGAACGCAGTGCCGCTAGGCCCATGTTTAACAAAATGGCCACCGCCGATAGCATCGTCCCCACCGAAATCGAAGCCAAAAACATCACCATCTCTGTAAATGTTAACACCGTATTCAAATTGCTATAACACTATGCAAAAATATTGCCAAGCACCCTGCCTAACGCGCCTACAACGCCGCCCACGATACCGCCGAGGACTGCACCGGGCATACCAAGAATTTCCCTGCCTAGCTCAGCACCTTCATCAATAGCATCAAAAATAGTATCAAGGAAGGTATCCTGTACCTTTTTAGAGTAGTCATCATCATTATGCTTGTAGTTCTTTTTATCCTTGTTCATACCCTCCATAATAGAAAGGCGCTTTTTGGCAGGCACAGCAGCCTATAATCACTACCCTCTTCTCCTCACTACACTAATCATTTTAAACCATGAAAACGACATTGAATGTCATTACGAGAGGCAAATCGGCGCTAATGAGATACCCTTTTTCACCCTGCTCGATAATCCGCGCCGTAGGTAACCTGTCCAGCACAGCCTCCACGCTGTCGCCATGGAACCAAAACTTGATTTTTTGCAGCTTGCCACCGTACATA
>SFRS01000187.1 GCA_004562175.1 bacterium
CCTCTTCACCTGCGCAGTGGTGAAGAGGCTTATTTATTCTGATTTTTGCTTATAAAAAGCCTTGACCTGCTCGGTATAGCTGCCATCCTTCTCATACATGATGAGGGGAGGCAAAACCTCCATGCCAAAGCTACCACCCTTGACCATCTCCATGAGGAAAATCCAAGCAGGCTTATCTATTGCAGAATGCACCCATTGCAAACGCTTAGGCTGCAAACCATATTTAAAAGCCAGCTGCATGCTCTCCGCAAAGCGCTCCGGCAGCTGCACCAAAGCGAAGCGACCCCGATAGCGCACAGCAAAGGCCGCTGCCTTGAAGAAATCCTCCAAGGTCGAGGTTACCTCGTGGCAGGCAGCAGTACCGATTTGGCGCTGGTTGCCACTGTTCCGATAAGGCGGATTGGCTGCCACCAAATCCATGCTTTCCGGCTGCAAAAGCTGCTTGTAGGCGCGAATGTCTCCATCTATAATGGTGAATTTTTCCTCGAGGCCATTGTCCGCCACACTGCGACGCAACAGCTCGGTAATACGTGGGTTGCAGTCGATGGCAGTGACCTTTTCAGCACCGCGGCTTTCCAGCAGCATGCTGATGGCCCCTGTGCCACAGCCCAGCTCCAACACCTTGGCCTTGTTCACCACATGAGGAAAATTGCCCAAGAATACAGCATCGGTAGTGAAGCAAAACTCCTTGGCATCCTGCCAAATTTTATACCAGCAGCCCGGCACATAATCACAGCGCAGGCTGCTTTTGTCCTCACACATTGTCAGCCTGGGATGCATCCACAATTTCATCCCATTCCACTTGAATAATATTGTCCGGTGCCAACTTTACAGAAGCTGTGTGTTGGCCGCGGTTGATACCCACAACCTTGCCCTCGCCCAAGGGAGTTGCCACTAGGGCTCCCATCTTGGGAATTTCCACACGCTCGCGCTTGTTGCCATTGCCACAGCCCTTGCAGTACATGTGATTTTCGTATTTCAGGCAGCACATCAAGCGACCACAAATACCGGAAATTTTCGTGGGATTCAAGGACAGATTCTGGTCCTTAGCCATGCGAATGGACACGGGCTCAAAATCACCCAAGAAGGTGGCACAGCACAGGGGACGCCCACAGCTACCAATACCACCCAGCATTTTGGCCTCATCGCGCACGCCAATTTGGCGCAGCTCGATGCGAGTGCGGAAAACAGAAGCCAAATCCTTAACTAATTCACGGAAGTCAATGCGTCCATCAGCGGTGAAATAGAAGATAATCTTGTTTACATCAAAGGTAAATTCCACATCAATCAAGCGCATGGGCAGCTCATGATTTTTGATCTTGCGCAGGCAGATATTGAAGGCTTCCTTTTCGCGAATTTTGTTCTCTGCCAGCTTCAAGTCATCCTCAGCCGTAGCCTTGCGCATTACGGGCTTCAAGGGCGGCACAATGCTGCTCTCATCCACCTCACGAGGGCCAATAACCACCTCGCCATACTCCACACCACGAGCAGTTTCCACAATGGCGTGGTCACCCTTAACTACGCCGCTTTCTGCCGGGTCAAAATAATATATCTTACAGGCCTTTTTAAATCTAATACCTACAACTGTCGGCACTTTTTCTCACTCCTTATATGCTTGATCTATTTTTAAAGCCATGGTTTCCAGCACCAGGCGCACACCCACGCTGTTTTCCAAGGCTGCATAAGCCTCTTGAATATTTTGCAGAGCCTTTTTTAAACCACCTAACTGCCATTGTCTAGCCATTTGGTTTAACTCTGCCTCCAAATCACAATTATATAATTTATCCTTTAAATGCAGCTTGCACATCATTATGTCGCGCACTAAAAGCTGCAGCATTTTTACCAGCATAAGCGCCTCTGGTCGCTCAAAATTTTTTTGCTGCCAAGAGCGCCCCGCAAGATAATTTAGTGGCATATTTAAAGGCAAGGCCTCCAAAAAAGCCACCGCCTGCTGCCTTAGCTCCCAAGCATTTTGCTCAGCTAAGCCCAAAGCCACACCTACGGAGCCCTCACTAATGCGCGCCAATACCTCTGCCCTTTGGGGTTCGACTCCCCTCATCTCCACCAGCTTAGCAACCATCCCCACTGGTACGGGCTGAAAGCGCAGGCATACCACCCTAGACATGATAGTAGATAGCAGCTTATTTTCATCGGTAGCCAAAAGCACCATTACCCAGCCCACAGGAGGCTCCTCTAAAAGCTTCAAAAAGCTGTTGGCTGCCACCAAGGACATCCTGTCCACATCCTCGATGATGCACACCTTGGTTTCCGACATCACCGGCGCAAAGGCTGACTTGCTAATCAATTCGGCAACCTGGTCTTTGCTGATATCCTTGTAGCGCCCCGTTTTTTCATCCTGCTCTCGCTGCACCAAGAGAAAATCAGGATGACTCAAATTGCCATCCTCGAGATTCATCAGACGACAAGCTTCACAGTGGTCACTACCTGTATGATTGGCACATAGAAGCGCTTTAGCAAAGGCCAAAGCCAATTGCTTTTTGCCAAGCCCCTCCGCACCCACAAAGAGTAACGCATGGGGTCGCTCCTGCGCCTGCAAATAGCGCTGCAAAAACTCCTTTTGCTTTGCATGTCCTAAAATATTATCCCACATTTATTCTGCCTCTTGCAAGAGCTTTGCCAAGGCTTTTTGCACAGCCTCTGCCACTTCTTTGGTATTACCCTCGGCGTTAACCACAGTAAACCTTGCAGGCTCAGCCTCGGCCAAGGTCAAAAAGCCATTCCGCAATCTATGCTGAAAATCCAAGCCCTGCTCCTCATAACGGTCCGTCACACCTCGCTGCTCACGTCTTGTGGCCAAAACCTCTGGTCTGCCATCTAAAACAAGGGTCAAATCCGGCTCCAAGCCTGCCGTCGCAAAGCTGCACAAACGGCGCAGCTC
>SFRS01000188.1 GCA_004562175.1 bacterium
CCAAGATTGCCGAGCTGGTGGAGGGCTTGGCGGGCATCAAGCGTACTACGGGCCAGCATCCCGGTGGCATCATGGTTGTGCCGCGCAATATGGACATACACTATATTACGCCCATGAATCGACCTGCAGATAAGCCGGATGAGCCCACTATCACCACTCACTACGATTATCACAGCATCAATGACCGCTTGGTCAAGCTGGATATTCTGGGCCACGATGATCCCATGGTGCTAAAGATGCTGGAAAAATATATGCGGGAAGAGGTTGACCCGGAATTTGACCCCAAGGAAATCCCTGTGGGGGACGAGGAAACCATGCGCATCTTCCAAAATACCACTTCCTTGGGCGTGGAGGCAGAGGATATTGGCAGCACCGTGGGTACCTTTGGTATACCCGAATGTGGTACTGCCTTTGTCCGCCAGATGATTCACGATGTTCAACCCAAGAATTTCAGTGAGGTGGTGCGTGTTTCCGGCTATTCCCATGGCACGGACGTATGGCTGAATAATGCCCAGGACTTGATTAAGGAGGGCAAGCCGGTGGCAGAAACCATTTCCACACGTGATGATATCATGACCCACTTAATCAGCAAGGGTGTGGAGCCCAGCTTGGCCTTTAAGACCATGGAGCATGTGCGTAAGGGTAAGGCTGCCAAAAAGGGTTTGGAGCCCAAAATGCTAGAGGCCATGCAGGCGGCCAAGATTCCTGATTGGTACATCAAATCCTGTGAAAAGGTGCAGTACCTATTCCCCAAGGCCCATGCGGTGGCCTATGTTTTGATGGCCTATCGCATCGCCTACTGCAAGGTGCACTATCCCAAGGAATTTTATGCAGCTTACTTTACGGTGCGTGCTACGGATTTTGATTATAATTATGTGGCTAAGGGCCAGAGCTACGTGCAGAATTTCATTAAAAATGTTTATAACCAGGGCTTCAAGGCCAGCGTACAGGACAAGTCCACTGTGACTTATTTGGAGTTGGCTAACGAAATGATGTGTCGTGGCTTGAAATTTGAAAGGCCGGATTTGTATAAATCCCATGCCATCAAGTTTAGGATTACTGAGGACGGGCTGCTGCCACCCTTGGGTGCCATTGGCGGCGTAGGCGAGATTGCTGCCAAGGCTATCTCCGCCTGCAGCGATATCAATAATCCCTTTATTTCTTGGGAGGATTTGAAGCAGCGGGCCGGTATTGGCCAAAATGTGCTTGAGGCATTGGCCAACGTGGGCGTTTTGAAGGATCTGCCCGAAAGCAACCAAATCTCCTTGTTTTAAAGAGCTGTAGCTTTGATAAGAATTCATGAGCAATGAGGTGCAGTATGGCAAAATTAGTTTTAGCTTATAATTTTTCTGCGGAGCGCTTGCCGGCCTTGAAGCTGGCCTGCATGCTGGTGAAGGTGCCCTTGAAGGTTGTGCCCAGAGAGCAGCTTTTGCAGCCATTGGGCTTTTTGGCCGGGGTGCCGGGAGTGGAGCCTGTGGAAGAAACCTATGCCGGGGATGAGGCACAGGAGGAGATGATTATTCTCTGTGGCTTGAATCGTCCTGATTTGGACAGGCTGCTTAGCGCTATTCGTAAGGGCAAGCTGCAAAGTGTAGCCTTGAAGGCGGCCTTGACACCGACCAACGCTCTGTGGAGCGGGGTGCGTTTGCAGGGTGAGCTAGCTCAGGAGCATGCCTATATGCATGGTAAAAGAGCTCCTAAACCCAAGCATGACAGCGTATAAGGGGTCATCTATTTAGTTAGGCCTACTAGGAGTATTATTCATACGCCGTCGCACCCAAGGGTACAGCGCGACCAGCATGTGTTTACAGCGCTACGCTTGTGACCACATGGGTCGTGGCTTGTCGGTCTGCCTCGTATCTACCCCCTTCTAGGCTGTCGTTACAAAGAAAAAATTGAATAAACATACATGTTATGCTATAATATTTTCAAAATAATTCTTATTAAGAAGTGAGGTATATTCATGGCTAAGGATAGTTCTTTTGACGTTGTTTCTCAAGTGGATATGCAGGAGATGGACAACGCTGTTAACCAAGTAAAAAAGGAGATTTCTCAGCGTTATGATTTTCGTGGCAGCAGTGCTTCTATCGAATTAGGTGAAAAGGAAGTCAAGGTTGCTGCCGAGGATGAGTATAAGCTGGGTGCCATTTTGGATATGCTGCGCCAAAAGATGGCCAAGCGGGGTATTCCCCTGCGCTGCCTCGTTCCGGGTCGCATTGAGCCTGCTGCCAAGGGCACTGTGCGCCAACAGCTGGACATCCAACAAGGTATTTCCAAGGAGAATGGCAAAAAAATCCAGGCTGCCATCAAGGCTACTAAGCTGAAGGTAACTGCTCAACTGCAGGATGACCAGGTGCGTGTATCCGGCGCTAAAAAGGATGATTTGCAGGCTGTAATCCAAATGCTGAAGGAAGGCGACTTTGGCGTAGATTTGCAGTTCATCAACATGCGTTAGGCATTTTTGCAGGGTTATGAGCACTTTTCACTGTTGTGGCAGTGGGCTTGTTGCATAAAAAATTTATGCTTTTTTAGAAAAAACACTTGCCAAGCAGCCCGAAATCTGCTATAATCTTACTTGTTCTGGTGAACATCATTTTTTCCGGGATGGTGTAATGGTAGCACAAGTGACTCTGGATCATTCGGTCTGGGTTCGAGTCCTAGTCCCGGAGCCAGATGGCGCTATGGTCAAGCGGCTAAGACGTCGCCCTCTCAAGGCGAAATCAAGGGTTCGATTCCCTTTAGCGCTACCACGAAAACAAACTCCACTCTAGTGATAGAGTGGAGTTATTTTTTTGCGCAAGCCAAAGATGCTACTTGGGCAGGGTGAACATTACTTTATTTAAAATTTACTCATCCAGAGTCCATGGAGATTGCAGTAAGCATAGGCTGCAGGAAATCATCCGGGGTCAGGGCAAAAACTACTTGGGGCTTGTCGCCGGGGTGGAGCAGCTTGCGTTGACCACCCTTACTGGTCTGCAAATAAACCCATTCGATATAGTGCTCCGGTGCCATGGGATGCTCGGTGCTGCCGATGTGTACATGTACCTTGTTGCCATCGATGCAAACTTCAGGCACATGCTTTTCCTTGGCTGCATCCACAGTGTTGGGTACTAATTCCTGCATTGTTTCACCACAGCAGCTCAAGGGCATTTTGCTGTCCACAAGCATACCGACGAGATTTCCACATTTTTTACAGATGAAGAATTTGGGTGCTGTCATTTGCGATCACTCCTTTGCGTTCAACAGCGGTGTATTTGTGGCAATTTCATGATAAGCAATCATCATCCTTGTTGCCTCTAATTAAATTATACATTGATTATACAAAAAAAAGAGAGCGATGAAAAGCCCTGCAGCCCATCTTTTCACCGAATCCCACCTCCCGATTTTTGCCAGCCGCATTTACGGGGCCGCCTGCGCCCGCTTTGCTTCGCTCAAAGCATCCCTCGCTGCGAGAACCCGGCTGCGTGCAGCTTCCAACTTCGGAATGTACTCCTGCTTCTGAGCAAGAATGTTCTGCTTCTCCTCGCCTTGTGCCAGTCTGCCGGATGCTTCCAAGCCACCAACAATCGCGCGAAC
>SFRS01000189.1 GCA_004562175.1 bacterium
AGGAGGCATCATCCGTGCAAGACATTTTAACCCAGCTACAGCCTTGGTATCCATCCATCGGTGCCTTCTGCTTTTTTACCCTTTTGCGTTATGTGTATAAGCATTTTTTGCTGAATCTTTTGCATCGATTGACCAATGTTATTTCCTTTAAAAACGGCGAGGAGCTTATCGATGCCTTTGAGCATCCTATCAATGTTTTTCTTTACATCTCCGCCTTTTATGCTGCTATTAACGTGGCTCCCCTCAACACTAACTACTGGCTGACCTTTTTGGACAGAATTATCCGCAGCACCATCGTGCTCTGCTTCTTCTGGGGCTGCTACAATGTCAGCGATACCACCCACGGTATTATGCTGGATATTTTGGAAAAGGCGGGCATCCGCTCCGAGGACTCTCTTTCCAATATCTTTTCCACCATCCTGCGCTTGATTATCGTGGTGCTCTGCTTTGTGACGGTGGCTAGGGAATGGAATTACGATATCAGCGGCTTTATTGCTTCCTTGAGTATTGGCTCCGTGGCCGTGGCCTTTGCGGCTAAGGATGCCTTGGCCAATGTTTTTGGCAGTCTGATTATCGTTTTAGACAAGCCCTTCAAGGTAGGCGACTGGATTTTGGCCAATGGTGTGGAGGGCGTAGTGGAAAAAATCTCCTTCCGCAGCACCTGCGTGCGTACTTTCCCTCAGGAGCTTGTTTATATTCCTAACTCCCTTTTGAGCAATACGCCCATCACCAATTTTACCCTGCGCGAGAAGCGCCGCATTGACTTTACTATCGGCCTGACCTATAGCAGTACTGCGGCTCAAATCCAAGAGCTCATTGCCAAGCTCAAGGATTATTTAGGCAGCAACGAGCGCTTGCATCACGACGATATTCGTGTACATTTTGTTAATTACAACGATAGCAGCCTTGATGTGCGTGTTGTCTGTTACGCTCGTACCGGTGATACGAGAGCATATTTAGATATTTTGCAGGAGATTAACCTTAGAGTGATGGGGCTTTTGGAGGAGGTTGGCGTTAGCTGTGCCTTTCCCAGTCGGAGCATTTACTTTGAGAATGCGCTGAGCACTGACACCCATGCTAAGACTAAAGCGGCTGCGGACTAACCCTTGAGAATTAATAGTTTTATATGGTTTCAGCATGCACTGAAAGGAGGTTGTGCATATGGACAGTACATATCAGGCTGTGATTATCGGCGGCGGACCCGCCGGCGTTTCGGCAGCATTATATTTGGCTCGCGCCAATATTAAAACGGCTATTGTGGAGAATGGACCGGGAGCGCTGGCCCGCGCCCACAAAATTGAAAATTTTTATGGGATAGCGGCCAGCGGCATTAAGCTTTACGCCGAGGGCTTGGAACAAGCCCGCATCCTAGGCGTGGACATTATTCAGGACGAGGTGCTGGCGGTGGAATATTATGACAGCTTCGTGCTGACGCTCAAGCACGCTGCTGAGCCCTTGCCCGCTCCCGCCCTCATTTTGGCTACCGGCACCAAGAACGTGACCTTGAACCTACCGGGCCTTGTGGAGCTAGAGGGCAAGGGCATCAGCTACTGCGCAGTCTGCGACGGCTTTTTCTTTCGCAAGAAAAAGCTGGCAGTGCTGGGGCACGGTGCTTTCGCTCTGCACGAGGCTGAGTACCTGCGGCACATCGCCGCTGAGGTTACTGTCCTGACCAATGGTCAGGACGACAGCGCGGCTAAGGCCGCAGGCTTCGCTACGCTTACGACGCCGGTCACGGCTGTGACCGGCAGCGAGAGGCTTGAGGCAGTACACTTCGCCGATGGCAGCGAGCTGGAAGTGAGCGGACTGTTCATCGCACTGGGCACCGCCGACAGCACGGACATGGCCCGCAAGCTGGGCGCCCAGCTGGACGGCCGGTTCATTAAGGTGGACGCCGATGGCGCCACCAATATCCCCGGCCTTTTCGCCGCCGGCGACTGCATTGGCGGGCTGAAGCAAGTGGCCAAGGCTGTGCACGACGGTGCACGGGCGGGCTTGGCAGCCATTAAGTTTTTACGTAAAAATTAACAAAGGAGTGTATTAAAATGGCATTAGAATTTACTACCGGTAATTTTGTAGCAGAGGTTTTGGAAGCAAAGGGCACTGTTTTAGTGGACTTTTGGGCTACCTGGTGTGGTCCCTGCCGCATGCAAGGACCCATTCTGGAAGCCTTCGCGGCGGAGCATCCGGAAATCAAGGTTGGCAAGTTGAATGTGGACGAAAACCCTGCGCTAGCCGAAAAATTCGGCATTATGTCCATCCCCAGCCTGCTGGTTTTCAAGGATGGCAAGCTAGTAAAGACCGCTGTGGGCTTGCACGATAAGGGTGGCCTAGCCGACATGGTAAAGTAAATTTTTAGGTACTAAAAAGCCGTACTACTCACGCGAAATGTGGGTAGTACGGCTTTATTCATGCCTATAATTATCTTATTTAGCAGGAGCAGCTTCCTGTTGGGGCTTCGGCAGCAGCACCCGCAAATCGTTCAGCAGAGGCTTGTCACCATTGAGCACAAAAACATACACAAAGCGTGCTGCGGGCACCTTTTCGGCAATGATTTGGTAGGTAAGCACATCAGCATCATCAAATTTTTCAATAACACGCAGCTTATTGGTGGTTAGTTTGCCAAAATCCTTGGCCAACTGAGCATGGAAATTGGCATAGGCTGTTTCTGTAAAATTCTTTTGCATATCAGCGCTAATCAAGGAGCTTACAGCCTTGTAATTACCTTCCATAAATTTGGCAACAATAGCCTCTTCAGCATCCAAAACCTTGCCACTGGCAGCGCTGCACACAGCACTAAAGGCCAAGGTTAGCAGCATAACCAAAAGCATAACTATTTTTTTCATCTAGATATTCCTCCTTCAAAAGCTTAGAAAAAGTATGCTTCA
>SFRS01000190.1 GCA_004562175.1 bacterium
AACTCACAAAAATGGCTGCTAACACAGCTGCAAGACTTTTCTGCTGAAGAACAGGATTTAGTCTATTACTACCTGCGTTATTTGAGCTACAATGGTCAACAAGTGCGCAAGCTGGCCCATGAAAAGGATTTGCTGCTGTGCCTTTTCTTGAGCCGTAAACCTGGCGTGGGCAGCAAGCTGCTGGAAAATGTGGAAGCAGTAGCTCGCGCTCACAGCATCGCGCGTATGCACCTGTGGGCAGATGTCACCTGTGATTACAGCTATTATCGCCGTCGAGGATATAAGGAAACGGGTCATTTTATCAACAAGGTGCTGCCAGAGCTAGGACAGCAGGCAACTTGGATTTATAGCAAGGAAGTGAGCAAATGAAAGTCTATACCTTAATGGAAAACACCGTCAAGAACGAGGATTTTTGCTGTGAGCATGGCTTGAGCCTTTATGTGGAAACCGCGAAGCACAAGCTGCTTTTTGATACCGGTGGTAGCGCCGCTTTTGCTGATAACGCTGTAAAATTAGGTGTTGATTTGAGCAAAGTGGATATTTGCATCATCTCCCACGGGCATAACGACCACGGCGGTGGCTTGGCGAAGTTTTTGGAATTAAACAGCACTGCGCCTATTTATATTAGTCGTTTTGGCTTCGAGCGCCATTTTTCCGGCACGGAGCGCGAGATCAGCATTCCTGCAGCCTTGCAGGATAGTGGACGCTTTGTGCTCGTGGATGACTATCTGAAAATCGATGAGGAGCTGGAGCTGTGCAGCTGTAACGACAAAAAGGCACAGCATTTTGCTGATAGCTTTGGGTTGAATATGCTGCAAGGTGACGAATTTGTGCCCGATGATTTTCGTCACGAGCAATATCTCACTATTCACGAAAATGGTCGCAAGGTGCTTTTGAGCGGTTGCTCCCATAAGGGTATTTTGAATCTTATGGAATGGCTGAAGCCCGATGTTTGCATTGGAGGCTTTCATTTCATGAAGCTGGCGACTACTGGTGCAGACGAGCATGTTTTGCAGGAAGCGGCAGCGGAGCTGGAGGCACTGCCTGCTGAGTATTACACCTGTCACTGCACGGGCGCCGAGCAGTACGCATATCTCAAAGAGCGCATGAGCAGATTGCATTATTTGGCAGCAGGAGATGTGCTGGAAATATAATGGTAGCGTAGATAAGAATACCCCTCGACTAGTTTAAGCCGAGGGGTAAGTTTTATTTTTCTCTAATATTCAAAATCACAATGGAGCAGAAGATGAGCAGCATGCCGATGGCTTTGCTAAAGGTCATGGGCTCGGCGAAGCACAGCATGCCCACGATGGCTGCTACAAAGGGCTCGATGGTTGCAAGAATGGAAGCCTGTCCCGGCTCCACCTGCTCCAAGCCTTTAGTGTATAAAAGATAGGGCACCACGGCACAGACAAGGCCGAGGCCGAGGCTGCCGCCAATGGTGGTCAAGTTAATTTTGCTTAAGGCAGCACTATCGAAACCGGCCAGAGGAACAGCGGCAATTACCGCAAAATAAAAGGTGTAGGCGGTGATGGTCAGGGAAGAATATTTTTGTACAGCATATTTGCCAAAGATACTGTACAGAGCGTACCCAAAACCACTGCCTAAGCCATATAACAAGCCACTAAGGGTTAGATTTAGCCCACCCTCAAGAGCTCCCGTAACACAACCGCAGCCAATAAAGGTGCACACAAGTGCCAAGCCTTTTTTGGCAGTAAAGCGCTCGTCGAAAAGCAAGAGACTCATAAGCATAACAAAGGCGGGAGCGGTGTACAAAAGCAGCGCAGCCACGGCTAGGCTGCTGCTTTGGATGCAATTGAAATAGCAGAAATTGAAGAACACCAGACTCAAAATGCCTGTGCCGATAAACATCCAAATGTCGCGTAAAGCAATGCGCAGCTGATCAAGGCCCCGCCAAAGCATGACTAAGGTGATGCATATTGTGGAGGCGATGGCACGTAAAGCCACAATTTGCATGGAGCTAAAGCCTTGGGCTGCTATGGCCTTGACAAAAAGACCTATGAGCCCCCACAGTGCTGCTGCTCCGATGATATAAAGATAAGCACGTGTTTTCAAGGCTTTGTCTCCCTCGGCTTAAGCCCCCAAAAGGTGCGGAATTTGGCCACCATTTCTTTATCGGTAGGCTTTGCCGGCCACAGCTCCTGACGCTCAGAGGAACGCATGGCTGCTGCTAAATGGTCGTAGACCTCGGGATAACGAGCATTGAGCTCGGTAATGTGCTCCTTCACGTCCTGACGCATGGTGTGTCCGTCGTAGGGACAGGGATTTTTCAAGGGCTTGATGCCCAGTTTAGCCACCAAATCACGAATTTCCTGCTCCCTGTAATACAGCAGGGGGCGCAAAACTGTAATACCACTGCGAGAAAGGGGCGTCACCGGCAAAAAGGTGCGCAGCTGGCCACTGGTCATTAAATTCATAAAAAAGGTTTCTACAGCGTCGTCGTTGTGATGGGCCAAAGCCACCTTGTTAAAGCCCAGCTCCTTGGCACGGCGATTGGTGGCTGCACGACGAAAATAGGCACAGGTGAAGCAGGGGCTACCGCCCTTTTGAGCATGAGCTGCCATAATGTCCACCTCGTCGCTGTAATGCTCTAAGCCATAATGAGCGCAAAAATCAACCAGCTCTTGCTTGGGGAAATTGGGTGCAAACATAGCGTTGACCGTGTAGCAGGCCAAATCAAAGGGAATGGGCGAAAACTTTTTAATCTCCGCCAGCATGGCGGTCAGCAGCATGCTGTCTTTGCCACCGCTGAGACCTACCAAAATGCGGTCCCCGGGAGCCAGCATATCAAATTCTATAATGGCCCGCCACAGCTTGCTTAAATCGTCAGCAGGCACAAAGGGTACATTCTTGG
>SFRS01000191.1 GCA_004562175.1 bacterium
AAAAGTACAAGGATAAGCTGGCCAAAAAGGAAAAGGTGCAATATTGCGAGATTTTGATGACCTTTAATCTGGCAGCCAAAAGCTACGCTGTGACCAATATGGACGTTTTTGGCAGCAAGAAAACCTTGCTCCAACACACTGAAAAGCCCTTGCAGTTCGTGCCAGTACCCGAGGGCAGCTTTGCTGAGGCCATGCTGGAAATCTGTCAACAGGCTGTGGCTAACGACGCGCAACAGCAACAAGAAGCCGGCAAAGAAAATGTTGCAAAATAAGCTTACGGAGCTCAAGAAATATCTCAAACAGCATAAAAAGATTAGCTTACTTGGTGTGTGCGTCCTAGGGATAGCTTTGCTTGTGGCCGGGCGCAGCTTGCTAGGCCAGCACAAGCCTGCCCGCAAGATTGTGAAGCCCTTGGTACACACCATGGAGCTAACGAAGCAGCCCATGTATCGCCATATCAAGCTCTTTGGGCAGATTAAGCTTGAAGCAAGGATTGATATTGGCAACAAATATGCTGGCGTCATTGATGCTGTGCATGTTGACTTGGGCCAAAGGGTGGAGGCAGGGCAGCTTTTGGCCCAGCAAAGGCTGACGGAGGCTGCGGCTGAGGTGCAAAAAAACCAGGCCCGCTATCAGGAGGCCAGTGCCAACGCTGCCACCTACGACACTGATTACACAGCTAATATTGCGCGCTATGAGGCCGATTACAGGCTGGCTAAGGTTAACGCGGAGCGCTATGAGAAGCTTTATAAAATGGGGGCAGTGTCCCAATATGAAAGGGATGCCATGCAGCAGACCATGGTCAACAAAAAAGCCTTGTTTGAGGAGTTAGCCTTGCAACGACGCTTTGCCAACCGCCCCTCTCAGGTTTATCGTCAGGAGCAGATTGCTGAGCGACGTTATCAGGAATATCTTATTGCCCAAAACAAGTATGAGGATATGGTCTTTCGCGCTCCTCGCTCCGGTGTAATTGTGTATCGCAACGCTGAGGCTGGTGCCTACGTTACCGCTGGCACCAAACTACTCAGCATTTTGGATGATAGTGGATACAAGGTGGATTGCGAGCTCACCGAGGCCGATGCCTCTGCTGTCAGCGAAGGAGCTAAGGTGCAGCTGTTAGTGGAAAGCATGGGAGAAGAGTGCAGGGGCACAGTGGTTTATGTGAGCCCCGACCGCAGCAGGGAGAGCAACAAGTTCTATCTGCGGGTGCGTTTGGACGAGTGGCCCGCAAAACTGAAGGCCGGCCTTTTTGCCCGTGGGGAGCTGCAGCTTTTGCAGAAGCAGTCTACATTGGTGCTTCCCAAGGCTTCCTTGTATGACCGCAATGGCAAATATTATGCGTATGTGCTCAATGCAGGTAAGAAAGTTGAGCAGCGAGCACTTGTTTTAGGTGTTAGCAATGAGCAAGAGGTGGAGGTCTTGAAGGGTCTCCAAGAAGGGGAGCAGGTAATCTTGGATAATCTGTCCCGCCTGCGTGCCGGCATGACTGTGGATGTGGCTCAGGAGGGTAAATAATGAATATTACCCGCTTTTCCATAAAAAGGCCCATTGGCATTTGCATGATTTACGCATTGCTTTGTGTCTTGGGCTTCATCAGCTATTTTCGTATTGGTGTGGAGCTGCTACCGGAAGTGGATTCTCAGTATGTGAGCGTTATTGTGAGCTATCCTGGGGCAAGCACGGAATCGGTGGAGCAGCAGGTGACTAAGCCTATTGAGGAGGAGCTGAGCTCTATTTCTCATTTTAAGCAGGTGCGTTCGGCAACAAGACCCGGTCGCAGCGAAATTTTTGTGGAACTGGATCCAGATGCAGACGCTGATTTGGTAGCCATCGAGGCGACTAAAAAGGTTAGTCGCATTCGTAAAAGCTTGCCCGACGATATTAGCGAGCCCGTAGTTTTAAAGCGTTCCAGTGAGGAATACCCCATTATTCAGCTGGCTGTGACAGGGCAGGGTGCTTTAGATGATATCTATAGTCTGGCAGATTCTGTTTTTAAGGAGAGGCTGCAGCAGGCCAGTGGCGTAGCCGATGTGGCCGTGTCCGGTGGCAGAGAGAAGGAAATAGCCATTGAAGTGGACAAGGAACGCTTGAATAGCTATGGGATGACCTTGCAGGATGTTATCAGTGCAGTAAAAAAAGAGAACGTTATTATCTCATCTGGGTCAGTCTATACGGAAAGCCTGGAAAAAACCGTGCGCATGGATGCCCAGTTCAAGGAGCCCCGGGAGCTGGAGCAGGTTTTGGTCCGCGGCAACGGGCAGGCTGTGGAGCTTTCCCAGCTGGCTAAAATTACAGCCAAGGATAAGCGGTCCATTGCCTACAGCAGGGTGGATGGTGCGGAGGCAGTGTCTTTAGAAATATATAAAGCTAGTGGTGCCAACATTGTAGATACGGCGGAAAGCGTATTAACGCAGCTGGAAAAGCTACGTCAGGCCTATCCTGAATATGTATTCACTGTGGTTTATGACCAATCCCACTTCGTGAAAGAATCCTTGAGCAACACATTGCACACACTGCTGGAGGGCTTGGTAACCACAGGACTTGTTTTATTCTTGTTCTTGCGTGGTTGGCGTTCCTCCATGGCTGTTATGATTGCCATTCCTATGTCCTTGATTGCTACCTTTTTCCTAATGTACGTGGCTGGCTTTACCTTTAATATGATGTCCCTCATGGGTATGTCCCTGTGTGTCGGTATTCTGGTGGATGATTCTATTGTAGTATTGGAAAATATTCATCGGTATTTAACCATGGGCTACGATTCAGAAAGTGCGGCTGAGCAGGGACGCAATGAAATCGGCATGGCTGCTATCGCTATGACGTTGTGTGACGTAGTAGTATTTTTACCCATAGCCTTTATGCAGAGCACGACGCCAGCAGTTTGGCTTGACCATTGTCTTTGCAACCTTAATGTCTCTAGTTGTATCCTTTACGCTGACTCCCATGATGGCGTCAAAATTCTATCGTCATGGGCTGGAGGAGCCCCGTGGCAAACTGTGGAGCTGGCTGGATAATTTAGAGGCACAAACAATTGCTCAATATGAAAGGCTGCTTTTATTTTGCTTGAGCAAGCCCAAAAAGGTACTTTTGGCTATTATAGCTAGCTTTGTGGCTTCCATCGCTTTGGTGCCCCTGGGTATTGTGGGCTCCGAATATATGCCACGCACGGATGAAAGTGCTATTCAGGTCAATTTAGAGCTGCCTACAGGCTACAATGCAGATAAAACCAATGCTGCTTTGCTGCAGCTTGAGGATTATTTGCAAACTGTACCGGAAATAGAGCATTATATGACCAATGTTACCACAACCCAAAGTAATGGTAAGGCTACCTTAAGCCTGTTTGGGCGTTCTGAGCGTAGCAGGGATGTGTGGCAGATTGCTAACGATATTCGCAGTTTTGCCAGAGATAATATGGCTAATGTCAAGCTGCGTGTCAATGAAATCCAATCCTCGGTTACAGGTGTTTCCGGTGGACGTCAGCTGGTGCGGTCCCCAGTGCAGGTAGAGCTTAAGGGCAATAGCATGGAGCAGCTTATTGCTGACGGCCATAAGGTGGAAGAACTCTTGCGTAAGACGAAGGGCTTGAAGGACATCAAAAGCTCCTATGTTCAGGGCATGCCTGAGCTTAAGGTGCAGGTGGATAGGGATAAGCTTCGGTACTATTGTGCTTCAGTCGATCATATTGCCCAATCCTTTAGCGCTGCCATTGGTGGACGCGAGGCGGGCGTGTTAGCTAACGATGCCCATAATCGTGGCAATGACACAGATATTTACGTGCGCTTTGCAGGCAGCGACGGCTTCGGCTTGGAGGATGTGAGAAATTTGCCTGTGCGCACCAGTAAAGGTAGTGTCTATTTAGGTGATGTGGCCACAGTTAGCGAGGGCGTAGGCCCCATTACCATAAGACGTGTTAACAAGGAGCGCATTATTAATATCCAGGCTAATTTAACAGATAGACCATTAAATGAGGTCTTGAGTGAACTGAGGAAGAATCTAGATAGCATGGACTTGAAGTGCAGTTATGATTTTGCAGGACAGGCTACTAGTATGAACGATTCCTTTAAAGAAATGGCCATGGCGTTAAGTCTTTCCTTAATCTTGATTTATTTGCTGCTGGCAGTGCTGTATGAATCAATTTTCACACCCTTTATTCGCATGTTTTCCCTGCCCTTGGGCATTATCGGTGGCATTTTTTGCTTGCTGCTCACGGGAAACACCATCAATTTGTATTCCTTGATTGGCATTTTGGTTATGGATGGCTTGGTGGCCAAGAATGGCACCCTGCTTTTGGATTATACGCTGACACTTATGCATGCGGGTAAGAGTGCCAGAGAAGCAATCATCGAAGCGGGCAAGGTAAGGTTGAAGCCCATCTTTATGACGGCGCTGACCATGGTGGTGGGCATGCTGCCCACGGCTTTAGCCATGAGCGAGGGCTCTGAAACACGTGTCAGCATGGCTTGGGTCATTATTGGTGGCATGATTACTTCCACAGTTTTCACGCTGCTTATCATTCCGATTATTTTTCTGTGGTTGGCCAAGCATCATCCTGACAAAATCTAGGATGCTGTTTTTGGTTAGAGACAAGATGAAAATTCTCCTAATTAGTGATAAATAGTACTAGGATTTAGTCTAAATTCTGTTATGAATTCTAATAATAAGTATTGTCAAATGTGTGAATTAGTAGTATACTAAGAGCATTAAAAGTA
>SFRS01000192.1 GCA_004562175.1 bacterium
GGTGGAGGAATTTCTTTTTATTTACCTTCAACCTGAGCCATGCCAGCTTCCAAAGCCTTAGTATTAGCTTCCTCGGTTCCTTTGGGAACGCGGTTCAGCACAGCCTTCAAAATCGCTTCCTTGGAAACGCATTTGGTCAGGCCAACCACAGCGCCCAAAGCAACGATATTGGCGAACAGGGCCTTGCCGCACACATTGTTAGCAGTGTGGGTGATGGGCAGGTCCACACGCTTGCCATAATTGCCGGGAACCTCGCCTACAAAGAGGGTATCGGTGATTACGGTGGTGTGCTTGTCGCAGTCAGCAGTGTATTTATTAGCTGCTTCCTGGCTCATAACCAGCAGGAAGTCGGGGTCGATAACACGGCTAAAGTAAATAGCCTCATCGCTAATAATAGCCTCAGCCTTGGAGGAGCCGCCGCGGGCTTCCGGGCCATAGGATTGGGATTGAACAGCCAGCTTGTCATCTAAGAGGGCAGCTTCTGCTAAAATGATACCAGCGGTGATTAAGCCTTGGCCGCCGGTGCCGGAAAAACGAAAGCTATGTCTCATGATTATTTACCCTCCTGTGCACGTTTGATAATTTCATCATAAGCTGCGGTGTATTCCTGAACGTCGTTGTTTTCATAGAGCACGCCGATGGGGAATTTGCCGGCAGCGATGGCTTCAGCCTTCTTTTCTTCGTCCATACGATCCCAAACAGCCTTGAGTACGCCATGGTCACGCTGCCACATCATCATTTGGGCAGGGCCGCCCATTTTGTTTTGACGACCGAAGGAAATGGGGCAAGCGCTGACAACCTCGATAATGGAGAAGCCCTTGTGAGCAATACCCTTGGCGATAACATCAACCAATTGGGGCACATGATAGGTGGTGCCACGAGCTACATAGGTTGCGCCTGCAGCCTGAGCCAATTGCAGCAGATTGAAGCTGGGCTCGATGGTGGCATAGGGAGCAGTGGTAGCCTTGGAGCCCTTCGGGGTCATGGGGGAATATTGACCGCCGGTCATACCATAAATGCTGTTGTTATAAACAACAAGGGTCAAATCGATATTGCGACGAGCAGCGTGGATCAGGTGGTTGCCGCCGATTGCAGTGCAGTCACCGTCGCCGCTGCAGACGATTACATTCAGCTTGGGGTTACCCATCTTTACGCCGGTAGCGATGGGCAGAGCACGGCCATGCAGGGTGTTGGCGGTGTTGAAGTCCAGATAGCCGGAGCTACGGCTGGAGCAGCCGATGCCGCTGATGATGGCCACATCATCCTTAGCCAGACCTTGCTTGTCAATGGCCTTTACAATAGCACCGGTGATGACACCGTTGCCACAGCCGGGGCACCAGATGTGAGGTAGACGGCCCGGACGGAAATATTTAGCAATTAAGTCTTCCATTACGCTCATTCTAATTTTCTCCTCTCATCCGATTAGGCCATAGCCTTTTTAATTTCAGCCAAAAGCTCGGCCGGAGTAGCAGATTCGTTGTCATATTTAGCAAACAGGCTTACAGGAACCTTGCCGGCTACAGCGCGTTCAACTTCCAATACATATTGGCCGCAGTTCAGCTCGTGTACCAGAATACCTTTCACCTTGTTTGCCAAAGCCTGCATTTGTTGTTCAGCGAAGGGCCAGATGGTAATGGGGCGCACAAAGCCAACCTTCAAGCCTTCAGCGCGAGCCATGTCGATGGCTTCATAAGCAGTGCGAGCAGCGCCACCGAAAGCAACTACGGCAAACTCTGCATCTTCCATTCTGTAGTTTTCCACTTGGACGATATCGTCCAGATTATCGGTTAATTTAGTGCGCAGACGGTCTTGGGATTCCTTGGTGGCAGCGCCGGTGCCCTTGGGGAAGCCGGTTTCATCATGAACCAGACCGGTTACATGCCAGCGATAGCCGCTGCCGAAGGGAGCCATAGCGGGCACCTTGGAGCCATCCTCGCAGCCATAGGCCTTGTAGTCCTCAGGAGCGCAGGTGGGCATTTTGCGTTCTGCTTGGGGAATTTCGTCATAGTTGTCGGGCAGCTCGATTTTTTCGCGCATATGGCCGATAACCTCGTCCATCAAGAGGATAACGGGGCAACGATATTTTTCAGACAGTGCTACAGCGCGCAAAGTCAGCTCGAAGCATTCGGGAACACTGGAGGGAGAAATGGTAATCAGCCAGTGGTCGCCGTGGGTGCCCCAACGGGTTTGCATTACTTCGCCTTGGGCGGGGGAGGTGGGTTGGCCGGTAGCCGGGCCCACACGTTGTACGTTGACGATAACGCAGGGGATTTCGGCGATGCAGGCCAAGCCCAGCATTTCCTGCTTCAGGGAGAAGCCGGGGCCGCTGGTGGCGGTCATAGCCTTTTTGCCGGCCATGGAGGCGCCGATGACGGTGCCGAGACCTGCAATTTCGTCCTCAGTTTGCATGAATTTGCCACCAACCTGGGGCAGACGCAATGCCAATTGTTCAGCGATTTCGGTGGAAGGGGTGATCGGATAACCGCCGTAGAATTTTACACCGGCAGCAATCGCACCCTCAACAACTGCTTGGTTACCTTGTAACAGCAGGATTCTTGACATGGGTAACTCACTCCTTTTTTATTTATCAAGTAAGATAGCATAATCCGGGCAGCGCATTTCGCATTGACCGCATTTAATGCAATTTTCTTCAGCCACGGCTTCGACCTTGCCGACTTCATTGACTGCTAAAACCTTTTTAGGGCAAAACGCTGCGCAGATGCCGCAGCCCTTGCAGCGCTTGGTGATAATTTTTAAGCTCATATGGGACCTCCTCCTTATGAAACCTTTGATAAAAGAGCATAGAACAGCCTAGAATATATTATATCAAAAAATCACCTCTAAGAAAGCCTTTTTTAAGCATTTTCGTAGGCCAAAGCTTTTCGGAAAAAACAGTTAACTAATTGCTGGCAATTGCAGGCTAAATGGTCTATAATAATATAGATAACAAGGAGCGGATTTTTGCGAGAAGGAGGTATAAAGGTGAAGCTGGATAAGGCTATGCCCAAGGATGAGCGCATTCTGCAGGCAGCAGAGGAAATCTTTTCTATGTATGGCTACGAAAAGGCAACCTTGGATGAAATCATTGCCCTAGCCGATGTGGGCAAGGGTACTGTTTATAAATATTTTGGCAATAAAGAGCAGCTTTTTTATAAGCTGGTAGCAGAAAAGAATAAGCCCTTTGTGGAGCGGCTCAAACGGGCCGTGGACAGCGTGGAGGGCTTTGAAAAAAAGCTCTACGCTTATTTTGTGGAGTTTGTTTCCTTCTACTATGACAATAGCCCCCTGTGGCAAATCATCTGCTTTGAAATGCTGGGGGCCAGCTCGGCCTGCCGGGTGCAGAAGGTGGACGGGGTGTATCGGGTTTTGCCTCGTTATAGCCAGGTCACCATCTCGGCGGAGCTGGAGGAGCGTATTTTGCGCTACCACAGGCTTTTGCAGGATGAATATGTCATTTTGGAGGCCCTGATAGAGGAGGCCTGGAATAAAGGGATGCTGAAGAAGAGTGGCGATGTGGAAATTTCCAGCAAATACGTCTTTTTTGGCGTGGCCATGAGTATTTTTAATCCCACCCAGTCCATTAAACAAAACCTGCCCCCGGAAGAGGCCGCAGCTATTATTATTGACCGCTATTTGCATGGCGAGGCTGTGGTGTGATATAATATAACGAGTTATTTCTTCAATTCAATTTAAATAGAATTAGGATGGTGAAAAAATGAAAGTATCTGCTGAAGACGTAAAGCATATTGCACAGCTTTCCCGTTTGACCGTTCCCGCATCTGAGATGGAAGTGTTCACCGAGCAATTCAACCAGATCCTGAACTATGCTGATATTCTTGAAAAAATTGATACCACCGGTATCGAGCCCACTCCTTACGTGCTGCCCGTCAGCAACGTATTGCGTGAGGACGTTGTTAAAGAGGGCGTATCCCACGAGGATGCTCTGAAGAACGCTCCGGCTGTCCACAACGACGGCTTCAAGGTACCGCGCGTAATCGACTAAGAAGGAGGCACTACTGTGGAACTGTATAAACTTACGGCACACGAGCTCCA
>SFRS01000193.1 GCA_004562175.1 bacterium
CTCCAAAGCACCGTTGACCATGGTTTGGAAGTCTTCAGTTGTATAATTTCCCTCGCCCTCAGCATAGTCATAGCTATCCTGCAGCTTGGTGCCGATGTTGGTGTGCATGGTGTTCACGCCCACATACAGGGCAGCGCCGCCCACGCCCACCATGAGGGTGTCCACGGTGCGCTTTTCGAGAGCATTTACATTGATGTCCTTGGCGAAGGCACTGCTATTCAAAACCTCTGCAGTGGTGCCCGTGTTGATATTGAGAGCACCATGCCCCACGCCCACGCCGGCTACTGAGCCAGCAGCCACGGCCACATTTTGGAATTTACTATAGGTATTATTATTGGCTTCCACGGCAACGGAGCCGAACTCCTGTTGGGCACTGCCCAGTGTTGCCTCCACCAGCTTGGCGCTCACCTGAGCCTCCATATTCACATTGCTCACCGCAATACCCCAGGATTCACCCAAGGAAATCTCCAAGGAGTCCGCCGAAAGCTCCGTAGACAGCTGGGTATTATTTTGCGCCTTCACCTCTACCTTGCTGCCAACTGCGCCATCGGTACTCAGCACGGCGTTGGACAGCTCCGCATCAGTGTGACTAGTATCCTCCACATCGGTCACACCCACGCTGACAGAAGCGCCTACAATACCTCCGGACAGGGAGATAGCATTGTTATACATTCTCATGTCGGTCAAGCGGTCTGCGTGCACCAAAAGCTCATGGGCAGTACCCTGAACGTTGGAAACCACAGCCGTGGTATTGCCTGCAAAGCGATTTACGGACACGGAGCCTGTAGCTGCCGCACCTGCTACTGCACTGGCACCAGCAGCCAAACCGGTCTCGCTGATATGCAGCTTGGTGTAGCCTAAAGCGTCTACATTGATGTTATGACCATTGAGCACATTGCTACTGCCAGTTGTACCCAAGATTTGCGCTATAGTATTGCGCTGGATGGTGTTGCGGTCCCCGGCGCCGGCTGCGCCGACGCCGGCACCTTGACCAGCTGCCCCCACGCTCAAGGTGTCGAGATGGGAGCTGATATCCGCCTTATCAAAGGCATTGACATAAACGTCAGCATTGCTCAACTCGCTGACTGTTTTATCCTTATTGATATCCGTCCTATTAACTTGCGCACTAGTGCGGCCCGTAATGCTGTTGATGACCACTGTGGCATCTACGGCCACTCCCGCAGCAGAGCCCACGGCAACGCCGCCGGTGATAGAAATATCACGCAAAACGTGCTCTGCTTCTGCATTGACTACCAAGCCCTTTTTGGCAGCTGCATTAGCAGCACTTGTTTCCTGCAGCTCGAACTTTTGGTAATCGTCCACTGGGTCCGGGTTAGTTGCACTACTGTTTTTCTCCACAGACTTATGCTCCGCCACCTTGACGCCATCGCCAGCTCCTAAAGCCGTAATATCACTAGCATCGATGATGACATCCGTATCGCTGGTGATAGTATTGGTCACCACGGTTGCGCCAACGGCGACGCCCGCAGCAGAGGTGCCCACGCCCACACTGAGGCCACCGCCATAGTTTTCTAGCTGCTCCTTGCTGGCAGCCAGAGCGGCGACAGTACCATCCGCCTTGATAGTGCTGAAGGCCAAGCTTACAGTAGTATCATTATCAATAACATTGCTAGCAACGTTGCCTGCCAAAGCCACACCTGCATACTGGCCCACGCCCACGGACAGACCAATAGCCATATCAAGAATTTCATTGTTAGAATTAGCCTTCGCTACAATATCCTTAGCTGTGATGCTGCTATTAGCAATGCTGGTTATAGTATCCGCATCACTATGCACCTTGGAAACAGCAGCACTGAAGCCGATTTGGCCACCCTTGCCGCCCGCAGTTACGGAAAGTGCATCAGCACTGCTAGTAATCTCTGTATTATTATTTGCTTCTACCTCCACTAAAGCCTTGTTAGTGGCAGTGGTAGTAATATTAACATTATCCAGTCCTGCCTCGGTATTCGTGTAAAGCTTGGTAATGGCGGCATCGCCCTCGGCACCAACGCCAATATAACCACTGCCGGCAGCACGCACGGCAGCACCCAAGGCCAAGGTCAAGAAATCAGCATTGTTAATGGCTGCAACATTGATATTGGCATTATCTACCGTGGTTATTTTGGCATCACTTAAGATAGCCCTGACCTTTTGCTTAGCGTCAGCGCCATTACCGATATTATTGTAGGCTGCGGCTCCACCCAAGGTGGCATAACCCAAGGAGACGGAGGCAGTGCCCGCCGTTGCTTTTTCTACAGTATTATCCTCAGCCTTGATGTCGATCTTCTTGGCATTAGTAAGCGTATTCTCCACATAGCTGTTATCCTGCTTTTTATACTTTTCTACAACAGCTTCAGTGTTATTAATACCATGATTTTCTGCATAGGCACCCTCCGCCGAAGCGTAGCCCAAGGCCACGCCCGTGCCCACGGACACGGCCCAAGCCTTGCTATTATTCTGGGACAGGAGCGCCAAATTAGGCGCAGGAGTAGTGCCAATGCCATTCAAGGTGATGCCTTTGGCATAAGCACCGATAGTATTATCCAGCTCATTTTCCGCCCAGCTAAAGCCTGCAGCAATACCACGCTTGCTGGTTTCCACACCCACCTGTCCTGCCACAGTGACCAGCTGGGACGAGCTGCTGCTCTTGATATCCACATAATCCGTCGTCACTTGGGTGTTCTCTACAGCTGCAAGGGTAGTATTCTCTATCTTTTGCACAGCACCGGAGCCTGCCAAGGCCAAGCTCACCTTGTCCTGCCCGCCTGCGGTGACGCTCACGCCCGCAGCCACGCTCACCATACTGGTAGCG
>SFRS01000194.1 GCA_004562175.1 bacterium
GGTCAGCTCCGGCGCAATGCCCACAGCCATGAGCATGGGCACGAAAATCGGTGCCAAAATAGCCCATTTAGCGGAGGCAGAGGTAATAATCAAATTCAGCAAGGCAACAAAAATAATGATGCCAAAAACGGTGATTTGCGGCGGCAAAGCCAAGGATTTCAGGAATTCTGCACCAGCTACTGCAATCAAAGCGCCCATATTAGAAGCGCCAAAGGCATACAGGAATTGGGCAGCGAAGAAATAGAACACAATCAATTGAACTAAGGTTTTAGTGATATCCTCCATAGCCTTAGTCACATCCTTGGAGGATTTGAACTTGCCTACCAGAACGCCGTAAACTAAGCCCACTGCACCGGTGAAGATGAAGAGCAATGACACGATGGACTGCATTACAGGAGCCTTGAAGCTTGCCAGCATGCCATTGGCATCGCGCAGGATGGAGTCTTGGGGAATCAAGAGAGCCACGAGGCCAACTACCATAGCCAGAAGCACGGCAGTAGCAGCATAGAAGGCCTTGTTTTCACGAGGAGTTACCTCGGTATTGCCATCCTCGCCCACGTCAATATCCTCGTCCAAGGGACAGTTTTTCCACAGCCAGGGCTCTACAACACGCTCGGTTACATACCAACAGCTGGGAATAACCACGAAGGTAGCACCGAAGGCATAAAAATAATTGCAGAGCACATTAACTTGGTAGCTGGGGTCGATGATTTGGGCTGCACTTTGGGTGAAGCCTTGGATAACAGGGTCAATGGCAGAAGGGGTATAGTTGGCAGCAAAAGCACCCGCAATACCAGCGAAGGAAGCGCCAATACCTGCCAAAGGATGCTTACCAGTAGCATAGAACATATAAGCAGCCACAGGGATAATGATTACATAACCAGTATCAGGACCCAAATGGCTCAGCATACCTACAAGGATAATAATGGGTGTAATCAAAAACTTGGGCGTCACAGCCAAAATTTTCTTCAAGGCAGTGTTGATATAACCGGAGCCATCAGCAATGCCAATGCCAAGGGTTGCAACGATAACCATGCCCAGCGGCGGGAAGCCGGAATAGTTGGAAACCATTTTGGAGAGCAAGGTTACCAGATTTTTGCCACTCAGCATATTGTTAACAACGATTTCCTTACCTGTGGTAGGATGCACATAGCCAAAGTGCATGGTGGATAAAACAGCAGAAAGAACACAGCAAATGACAAAGGCGCCGATGAAAAGAATGGTGATATCGGGAATTTTATTACCAATTCTTTCAATCAGGCCCAAAATGCCGCCTGCTTTGTTCTTGTCTTGAACAGCTTGCATGAAATAAATCACTCCTTATTAAAATAAAAATACCCTACTATTGTAGCACAACAGCAGGGTATTTATCAAGCATTGAATTCATATTGTAGATTATGGTCTAATATGCATATTACATTAAGCATCAAGAACAGCTTCGTTAACTGCATCCACCATTTCCTTGCAATATTCATATACATATTTAGGTGAAGCCTCTCCATATTGCTCCACAATCTTCACAATTGCGCTGCCCACAATGGCACCATCGCTAGCCTTAGCCATGGCATAAGCCTGGTCGGGAGTGGCGATACCAAAGCCTACAGCACAGGGTACATCGGTAGCTTGACGAATTTCCTCCACGATAGCATTGATATCAGTGGTAATCTCCTTGCGCACACCAGTTACGCCCAAAGAAGAAACAATATAAATATAGCCTTGGCCAATCTTGGCAATCTTTTGGATGCGATCACGGGAGGTGGGCGCAATGAGAGGCACCAAAGCTACCTTATGGGGCTCGCTATAGGGGCGCATTTCCTCACGCTCTTCGTAAGGAATGTCGGGAATAATCACACCATCCACACCACTTTCCTCACAACGGGTGAAAAATTTCTCTGCGCCATAAGCATAAATGGGGTTAGCATAGGTCAAGAATACCAGAGGAACTTGGGTTTCCTTGCGCAGCTCGGCTACCAAATCAAAAATCTTGTCGGTAGTAGTACCTGCCTCCAACGCACGCAAATCTGCACGCTGAATAACGGGACCTTCGGCCACAGGATCGGAGAAGGGAATACCAAATTCCACAATACCAACCCCAGCCTTTACCATGGCCAGCACCAGCTCCTTGGTAGTAGCCAAGTTGGGGTCGCCGGCAGTCACAAAGCCAATGAAGAGCTTTTTATTTTTTGCAAATGCTTCCTGAATTCTAGTCATGTAAATCAACCCCCATATAGCGTGCGATTGCGGCTACATCCTTGTCGCCACGACCGGAAATATTAATAACAATAATTTTGTCCTTGTCCATGGTGGGCGCAATCTTCATAGCATGTGCCACTGCATGGGCGCTTTCAATGGCGGGTATAATACCCTCGATTTTGGACAGATAGTTGAAGGCGTCCACAGCCTCTTGGTCCGTGGCAGGCACATACTCAGCACGACCGGTGTCATGGAGATTGGCGTGCTCAGGGCCAATGCCAGGATAGTCAAGACCTGCAGAAATGGAGTACACCGGCGCGATTTGGCCGTATTCATCCTGCAGGAAGTAGGACTTCATGCCGTGGAAAATGCCCAAGCGACCGTTGGCAATTGTGGCAGCGTTTTTAGGATTATCTACGCCGAGACCAGCAGCCTCTACACCAATGAGGCGTACATTTTTATCTTCAATAAAGTCATAGAACATACCCATGGCGTTGGAGCCACCGCCTACGCAGGCGATGAGCACGTCAGGCAGACGGCCTTCTTTTTCTAGCATTTGGGCGCGAATTTCTTCACCGATAATCTTTTGGAAATCACGCACAATTTCAGGA
>SFRS01000195.1 GCA_004562175.1 bacterium
ATCAATATTCATGTAGGCAATATCCATCATACCAATAATGCCATTCAAGGGTGTGCGCACATCATGGCTAATCGCCGACAAGAAAGTGCGCTTGGCCTGATTGGAGCGCTGGGCTTCATCCAGAGAGTCTTCCAGCATCTTACGAATAGTCATTTCCTCTGTGCAATCAGTCAGGCAGATAACATATTTGCCCGGATCACCTTTGTCATTCAAAGAATAAATAGTAATATTGGCCTGGCGTAATTCATTACGATTATCGTTGCGATAACGGAAGGTAGTCGTATTATGCTTTTCCAGCTTACCATCCTTCATCTGCTGCAGCACACTGCCCAAAGATGCATCCAAGGCAACATCACACAGGCTCATAATATCCTGCTGCACCTTAGCGCGCTCGATACCTAGAACGCGATAAATATTATCAAAGGTATACTCAGTTTTTTTCAAATTAGCATCATAAATCAGGAAGACGTTCTCGCTATTTTGGGACAGAGTATCAAACCAGTGGTTACGATAGCTTTGCTCCACCATATATTTGCGATAACGATTATGGCTATAGGTATAAATCCCCACCAAAAAGAGCATACCCAAAACAACCGCAGCCAAGAGCAGCAGTGTATCCTGAATAATGGCATCGGCCTCGGCATTGATAACGCTGTTGGGAATCAAGGTGACGATGCTCCAGCCCAAGCTTTTTTCCATGGAAGCATAGCAAACTAGGGTTGACTGGCCATTAATCATGACCTCCGTCCACCCGTTTTCATTGGCCGCCAAGGCTTGCCGCAAATTCTTGACTACCTCCTTGTCTGTTTCCTTGTCAAAGGTGTCAAAAAGATTTTGCATGGTCTTATTGCTATTGGGATGGGTGGGACGCAAAATAATACGCCCATCCTTGTTCACCATATAGGAAAAGCCCTGCTCCTCATAAAAGGACAGCAAAAACTCATTGGTCAGCTCCCGCACATTGTATTCCTTGAGCACATAAAAGGTATGTCCCTGATTATCCGTGCCCCTGACATAAATATCGAAGACACTCAGCCCCGTGCTGCTACTGTTGTGCACAGGCAGCATCCCCTGCTGCCTGCCGCCATAACGCTGGAGCAGTTCCTTAAAGGTATCGTCATACTCAGGTGAAGCCAAATCTGTATCGATATCCACGATGAGAAAGCGCCTTTTGCGGTCTGCCTTGCGTCCCATGACGGCATTAATATTCTTTTTTTCAATGCTGGTCGCATATTGGGTGTAAAGATGCTTGATTAAATTAGCTTCCTCATAATCCTTCAGCACTTGGCGCTGCAGATTATTGCGGCCCTGCACCGTCAAGGAATAAGCGTTGTTAACACTGCTCTCCCACAGATTATTCTGCACCACACGCACATAGGCATGCCCGCAGAACAATAAAAGGGCCAAGACCACCGAGGTAATCGCTAAATTTTTTAACCACACATCCTTACTTAGCTTGGTTATAGTCTGCATCAAAAATTTTCTCCACTTCTTTTCTGGAAGCACCTGCTAAAATAGCCTTGCTAGCCTTAAAGCTCCTGCTCCACATGGGATACTTAATGCGGTCATCGGAGCCAATCATGGTGTTTTCCGCAGCATAGGCTTCGTTGATGGCGGCCATACGTTTGTCACCTTCGGCTTGCTTCTTTTTCGTGCCCTTTAAAACGCCGAAGGAAGACATTGACTGGGCCAGCCTTTCCATTTTATCGGACTGGAGCAAGTAATTGAGGAAGCGTTTGCTTTCCTCTATATTCTTGCTATTGGCATTGACCACCATGCGTGTATCCACATTGGTCAACAAAATATTGCCATCATCCTTAATGGGATAAGGATAAAGAGCGTAGTTGAATTTGGGCTGGAGCTTGGCCAGACGTGGATTATTCCACGCGCCCGTGAGCATAAAGGGAGCCTCACCCTTGGCAAATTCCTTAAAATCATCCGTATTCTTTTTAAAGGTCAGACATTTTTGGGTATCGATATAGGGCGTCAGCTCCATAGCCTTAGTAATGCCATCAGCAAGCAGACTACTCATGGGCTGCTGCTTTTCGTTCACAGCCTTACAAAGCTCTGCAGTCTTATTTTGGCTGTAATAGCTGTGCCAGCTGCCGGAGATAATTGCGGTGCACAAGGACAAATCCTGATTCACTATCAAGGGCTTTTTACCATTGGCGGCAAAGACAGCACATGCCTTTTTAAAGTCCCCAAAGTTCTGCGGCACTGCTAGCTTTTGCTCCTTCAGCATGTCCATATTACAAAAGAGAGCAAAGGCACTGATGGAGGTGGGCGCGTAATAAATACTGCCGTCACTCCAGCGCATTTGGTCCATGACCTGGGGCAAATAATCATTTATGGCTGGCAAATCGTTGAGCTTGGCCACATAGCCCTTCTTCTGATAGCGCAACAGATGATCGTGATCCACTATAAAAACATCGTCTCCATTACCGGAATCTAGGCGCTTATCAAGAATTTTATAATAATCATTGCCCTTTAAGGATTCATATGTGATGGAAACATGGGGATTGGCCTTCATATAGTCGTTGAGGATTTCCTCCATCACGGCCACCTCATCGGCAGCCACCTTATTGCCATAAAAGGTCAGCACAACCTTTTCTTGATTCTTATTGCTACTCATTGTTTTGGTGCGGGCGCCCTCATTGCTGCCACAGCCCTGCAATAAAAGTCCCAGTGCAAGTACAAGACAGCCGCAGGCTTTCCATGTTTTCATCCCATCCATCCTCCTGTTTTGCTCATTGATTTATTTTATTGAGACAAGCAAGCTATCTAGTTTCGGTAAAAAT
>SFRS01000005.1 GCA_004562175.1 bacterium
GCATCAGGCCATGAAGGCTCACGGTGGCAAGACCTGCAAGACCGCTGTGGGCGACCGCTATGTTTTGGAAGAGATGATGAAGCACAATTATTCCATCGGTGGCGAGCAATCCGGCCACATTATTTTCTCCGAGTTTGCCAAGACCGGCGACGGCATTTTGACTGCAGTGCAGCTATTGTGTGCCATGGTGAAAAACAACAAGCCCCTGTCCGAGCTGGGCGCTGTGATGACCAAATATCCGCAAGTGCTGCTGAACGTGCGCGTGAAGGATAAAAATGGCTGGCAGGAAAGAGCCGCTATCCAAGAGGTTATCAAGAAATATCAGGATGAGCTGGGCGATAATGGCCAGATTTTGGTACGCGCCAGCGGCACCGAGCCCTTGATTCGCATCATGGCTGAGGGCCCGAACCAGGAGCGTCTTGAGCAGATTGCAAGCTTAATAGGCGATGTAGTAGTTAGTGAGCTGGCATAACGCTATCTCGTGTGTCATAGTATTGATGTTTGTCACCATTTATTTACTTGTCTTTTTGCTCGTAATACTGTAAAATATAGATAGTCACGAAGATGTGCCGCGTGGGGTTGCGCCTGCGCGGCATAATTGTATGTCATAAAATA
Source organism: bacterium (assembly GCA_004562175.1). Lineage (GTDB taxonomy): Bacteria > Bacillota > Negativicutes > Acidaminococcales > Acidaminococcaceae > Phascolarctobacterium_A. Next base: position 616 of record SFRS01000005.1, read on the forward strand.
TATGGCTGATAAGTGGCAGAGCGCAAGTACCGCAAAGAAATTTGCGGCAGACGAGGAATGAGGTTATCGATTAGTCAGCGGATGCCTCACGGCCGGCTGTGGGCCGCAAGCCGAAAACAAAGCCCATTGGTAACAGTGGAGGGAAAGCTTCGGTAGCAGAATAGCAAATACAATTTAGGAGGATACTAATATGTGTGGTATCGTTGGTTACATTGGCAGTAATCAGGCTGCTCCCTTTTTGCTGGACGGAATGAGCAAGCTGGAGTACCGTGGCTATGACTCTGCCGGTATTGCTGTGATGGAAAAGGGCGCTATCCGTGTGGACAAATGCGTGGGTCGTCTGGATGCATTGCGTGAAAAATTAGTGGGCAATATGCCTGTGGGCACCATGGGTATCGGTCATACCCGTTGGGCAACCCATGGCCGTCCGTCAGACCGCAACGCTCATCCCCATATGGATGGCAGTGGCAAATTCGTGGTAGTGCACAATGGCATTATCGAAAATTATCTGTCCCTGAAGGAAGAATTGATCACCAAGGGGCATGTATTCCTGTCTGAAACCGACAGTGAGGTTGTGGCTCATCTGTTGGAGGACCAATATGATGGTGATTTTGAAGAGACAGTCAAGAAGGTTTTGAAGCTCATCAAGGGCTCCTACAGCCTGGTATTTATGTGCCAATATGAGCCTGACAAGATTATTTGCACCAAGAAGGATAACCCGCTGGTTATTGGCTTGGGTGAGGGCGAGAATTTTATCGCTTCCGATATCCCTGCGATTATTAATCACACCCGTCGCACCTTTATTATGAGCGACGGCGAGATTGCCACTGTTACCGCAGAGGGTGTGTGGGTACAGGATATCAATGGTACTCCCATTAGCAAAAAGGTGTTCGAGGTTAACTGGAACGCTGAGGCTGCAGAAAAGGGAGGCTTTGAGCATTTCATGCTGAAGGAAATTTATGAACAGCCCAAGGCTATGCGCGACACCATGACCGGTCGTCTGAATGCAGAAGCCAAGAGCATCAGCTTCCCCGAGCTGAACTGGACGCCGGAGGAAATGGGCGACATTAACAAGATTTTCATCGTGGCCTGCGGCACTGCTTATCATGCAGGCATAGTGGGCAAATATTATTTAGAGCAGCTGGCTCGCGTTCCCGTGGAGGTGGATATTGCCAGCGAGTTCCGTTATCGCGATCCCTTGGTTGATGGCAACAGCCTGACCATTGTGATCAGCCAAAGCGGTGAAACCTCCGATACCTTGGCTGCTTTGCGCGAGGCTAAGCGTCTGGGCTCCCGCACCTTGGCCGTGACCAATGTGGTGGGCAGCTCTATTGCCCGCGATGCGGACCAGGTTGTTTATACCTATGCGGGCCCCGAAATCGCCGTTGCTTCCACCAAGGCATATACCACCCAGCTGTTGGCCATGCTGATGCTGGCTATTTACATTGGTCGTTTGCGCGGCACCTTGGCTGAGGACAAGGCTGAGGCTTTGGCAGCAGGCTTGACCTCCATCCCCGAGCAGATTCACAAGATGCTGGAGGATGTGGACCAAATCAAGGTGTTTGCTCGCGAGTATGGCTCTAGCGAGGATGCTTTCTTCTTGGGACGCAGCTTGGATTATGCTGTAGCCTTGGAGGGTGCGCTGAAGCTGAAGGAGATTTCTTATATTCACGCTGAGGCTTATGCAGCAGGCGAGCTGAAGCACGGCACCTTGGCTTTGATTGTGTCCGGTGTGCCGGTGATTGTTTTGGCAACGCAAATGGATGTGTATGACAAGACTGTCAGCAATTTGCAGGAGGTTAAGGCTCGCGAGGCAGTGGTTATTGCCATTGGCTTTGAGGGGGACACTTCCTTGGCGAAGTATGCGGACCATGTGATTTATATTCCGAAGACGGACAAGTATTTGGCACCGCTTTTGGCAGTGCTGCCGCTGCAACTTCTGGCATACTACGCTGCGTTGACCCGTGGCTGTGATGTGGATAAGCCGCGTAATTTGGCCAAATCTGTAACAGTTGAGTAAGTTTAAAAGAAAACCTTTTCGATACGTAATTATGAATATTATGAAGCGAATAGGAATTTTAGCACATGAGTGGTTGGTACAATAGAAGCAAGGTTTCGAAAACCAAAATTCTTCTGCGAACAGATTGGACACCGCAGCTTCGTGATTGTACCCCACGAAATGGGCGTTAAGAAATTCCTCTGAACGGAATAATATTTATAATTACATCGAATAACAAAATAAACATTTTATAACCGCTTTAGTAGCAGTACTAGAGCGGTTTTTTGTGTTATAATGTTATTATAGCGAGGTGTGACTTGATGCAAGATTTTATCTTTGAAGGGCCCTTGGGGCCTATAGAGTGTTTAGTTGAGCCTAATCGAGGCAAGCGCAATGCGGTGCTGGTGATGGCTCATGGCTTTCGCGGTAGCCGCGAAAGCGGCGGCAGAGCTGCGGGGATTGCTTATCAATGCGCGGCCCACTCAAGTGTGGTGCGCTTCAATTTTACAGGCACGCGGATTTTGTCCTTGCAGGTGGCGGAGCTGCGCGCTGTCATTGCAGCAGTGCGGGAGCGTCAGCCCGGGTGCGAGGTGTATTTATTAGGGCGTAGCTTGGGCGGAGCGGCATCCATTGTGACTGCTAGCCAAGAGCCGGAGCTGAAGCGTTTGATTTTGTGGGCGACGCCCAATAATTTGCGCGAGACCTTCCGTCATGTGATGACGGATGAGTATTATGAGCGTCTGGACGCAGGGGAAGCGCTGGAGTTTGATGATGAGCGTGGGCATTGTGTGTTGACGCCTGATTTTTTGACGGATTTTGACAAGTATGATTTGGCGGGGATTTTGCGAAGCTGGCGTGGATGCCCGGTGCTGCTTTTGCACTGCAAGGGGGATGACACTGTTTTGGTGGAGCAGGCCTTGCGGAATAAGGGGTTGTTAGGCGAGAAGGCGCAGCTGCGGTTGTGGGATGGGGGAGACCATTCCTTTACGGAGTATAGTGAAGAGGCCGGGGCTGTGATAGCGGATTGGATTGCTACACAGGATTGAGTTATAAGCAAAAGTGTAATAATAGTATTGCTCCGTTCGCAAGGAATTTCTTAACGATTATTTCGTGGGGTATAACCAAGACTCTGCGGGGTACTATTTGCGTGAAGTGAGCTTTAGTGTATCCAACCCTTGAGTCGGTTATACCAGCCACTCATAATCTAAAATTCCTAGCTCGCTCCACAATACTATTATTACGACTTTGGGAGTATCTTGCTTTACAATGTTGTTATTACGACTTTGGGAGTATCTTGCTTTACAATGTTGTTATTACGGCTTTGGGAGCACTTTGCTCTACAATGTTGTTGTTTTTACTTTGACAGTACAATATAGTTTTTTAGTTATTTGGAGGCTACAAGTTATGAAGAGAATTTTATTGCTTTGTATGTTACTCTTGTGCATGGTGGGGTTGACTGCCTGTGGGCAGGAGAAGGAACAGGCCGTGAAGGCGGAGCCGGCCACTGCGGTTTTTCAGACGAATATGGGTGATTTTGAGGTGAAGCTGGCTACTGATTATGCGCCGAAGACCAGCGAGAATTTTATTAAGCTGGCGAAGCAGGGCTTTTATGATGGCTTGACTTTCCACCGCGTGATTGATAATTTTATGATTCAGGGTGGTTGTCCCGTTGGCAACGGCACCGGTGGTCCGGGCTACAAGATTAAGGATGAGTTTTCCAGCAAGCTTTTGCATGACGGTCCGGGCGTGATTTCTATGGCTAATTCCGGTCCCAATTCCGGTGGCAGCCAGTTCTTTATCACTCTGCGTGAATGCAGCTGGCTCAATGGCAAGCATGCCGTGTTTGGCAAGGTGACCAAGGGCATGGAAGTAGTGTACAAGATTGGTAAGGTGAAGACTGGTCCCATGGATAAGCCGGTGAAGCCGGTAGTGATTAAGAAGATTACCATTGAAAAGAGATAGATGTAGGAGGAACAAATTTGGCTACTAACGTTGAATTACAGACGTTTGACCAACAGGAAATGGTGGGCATCTGTGGGCGCAATGATGAGTTTTTGCGTATCATACGCGGTGCCTTTGACTGCACTATTGTGGCCCGTGGCAACAGCATTACTGTCAATGGCCCGGAGGAGCAGTGTCAGCAGCTGCAGCTTTTGTTGCAGGAGCTGTTGTTTTTGTATCGTCAAGGCTTGCCTCTGACCACTCATGATGTGCGCTACAGCATTTTCATGGTGAGGGAGGGCAAGCTGGAAAGTCTGCACCGCATGTATGCGGATACGATTATTGTCAATAACCGCGGTCGTCAGGTGAAGGCCAAGACCTTGGGCCAATGGCAATATGTGGAGACCATTCGCAAGAACTTTATCACCTTGGGCATTGGTCCTGCGGGCACGGGCAAGACTTATTTGGCAGTGGCCCTGGCGGTGGCTGCTCTGAAGAAGAAAGAGGTGGAGCGCATCATCCTCACCAGACCCGCAGTGGAGGCGGGGGAGAAGCTGGGCTTTTTGCCGGGCGATATGCAGGACAAGGTGGACCCTTATTTGCGTCCTTTGTACGATGGCTTGTATGATATGCTGGGGGCGGAAACCTTCCAAAAATATCTCACCAAGGGCACTATTGAGGTGGCTCCCTTGGCTTACATGCGTGGACGTACCTTAAATGACGCCTTCATTATTTTGGACGAAGCTCAAAACACTACGCCGGAGCAGATGAAGATGTTTTTGACCCGCTTTGGCTTTGGCAGTAAGATGGTGATTACAGGTGATATAACCCAAATCGACTTGCCCGGTGGCAAGATGAGTGGCCTGAAGGATGCGGCTAAGATTTTGGGCAATGTGCCGGGCATTGGTGTGATTAAATTCAATCAGCACGATGTAGTGCGTCACGAAATCGTGGGCAGCATTATTAAGGCCTACGAAGCATTTGAAAAGGGAAAGAATCATGATAATTAATCTCGAAAATGACCAAACTAAAATAGAACTTGCCGACGCCGTCCTGGAGCGCTTGCAGCAGGGCTTGCAGGCGGTGGCACGCCTCAATGATTTGGAGGAGGACGCCGAGGTGGACGTAACCATCGTGGATGATGAAGAAATCCACCAACTGAATCGCGACTATCGCGGTATGGACAAGCCCACGGATGTGCTGAGCTTTGCTCTGGATGAGGAGGCTGAGGACAGCGACGAGCCGGAGCTGATCGGCGGACCGGAGGAGCATCTTTATGGGGATATTATTATTTCCGCTGAAACTGCGCTGCGTCAGGCCGAGGAATATGGGCATGGCCTAGAGCGGGAAATGACCTATTTGGCCGTCCATGGTATGTTCCATCTTTTGGGCTATGACCATATGACGGAGGAGGACAAGGCCGAGATGCGTGCCAAGGAAGAGGAAGCGCTGCGGGCCATCAATTTGTCCGAGGAATATTTTGACCATCCCACCGGTGAACACTAAGGAGGTGCACCCATGCAGGATACTCATTTGGCAGCGTTAACCCCGGATTTACAAATGCTGTTCGCAGCAGCTGTGGTAGCAAGGCAGAATTCCTATTCTCCCTACTCTCATTTTGCAGTGGGTGCCGCTGTGCGTACTAAGCAAGGGAAAATATACGGTGGCTGCAATGTGGAGAATGCCTCCTATGGCCTGTGCTGCTGTGGCGAGCGTAATGCGATTTTTGCTGCTGTGTGTGCTGGTGAGCGGGAGCTGGAGACCATTTGTGTGGTGGCGGATACGGAAAAGCCTGTGTCTCCCTGCGGTGCCTGCCGTCAGGTGATGAGTGAATTTAAGATTAAGACAGTACTGTTGGGCAATTTAGCAGGAGAAATCAAAATCTGCACCTTGGAGGAGCTTTTGCCCTACGGCTTTGATTTATAAGAGGAGTAATCAATGAAAGAAGAACCGAAGCATTATGCAGGCTTTGTGGCCATGGTGGGGCGTCCCAATGTGGGCAAATCAACCTTGACCAACAGCCTGATTGGCGAAAAAATCGCCATTATGAGTGACAGACCCCAAACAACTCGCAATCGTATTATGTGCATTATGAATACGGACAATGCCCAGATTATGTTCCTAGATACGCCGGGCATTCACAAGCCCCAGCATAAGCTGGGGGAATATATGGTGCGCACTGCCGAAGGCACCCTGCAGGAGGTGGATGTGATCCTCTTCATTGTGGATGTGACTGAAAAACGCGGCGCAGGCGAGGAATATATTCTGGAGCTGCTGCGCAAGGTAAAAACCCCTGTGATTTTGGTGTGCAACAAGATTGACAAGCTGCAGGACAAGTCCAAGCTGTTCAAAATCATGGAGGATTACAGCAAGCAGTATAAGTTTGCAGCCATTGTGCCTGTTTCCGCCCTCAATGACGGTGAATTCCCCGGTCTGGTGCAGGAAATCACCAAGCATTTGCCGGAGGGGCCGGCCTATTATCCGGACGATATGATTACGGACCAGCCGGAGCGGGTTATTGCCGGGGAAATGATTCGTGAAAAGGTGCTGCGTTTGACTCGCGATGAGGTGCCCCACGCTATTGCGGTAGAGGTGGACGAGTTCAAGGAGCGGGATGACGAAACTATTTATATTCGCGCCACGATTTTTGTGGAGCGAGAGTCCCAAAAGGGCATTGTTATCGGGGCCAAGGGTAGTCTGCTGAAGAAGATTGGTCAGCAGGCCCGCGCCGATTTAGAAAAGCTTTTGTATTGTAAGGTGTTTCTTGATTTGTGGGTTAAGGTGAAGGCCGACTGGCGCAATCAAGATAAAGCACTGAGACAGTTTGGGTTTAAGGAGTGATGACTTATAAACGCGGATCCTACCTTTAGTAGTGTCATACAGCTTGTATTGATATTATTAATGGTTTTCTTAAATGGTTTCTTTGTAGTGGCGGAGTACGGCCTTGTGCGTGTGCGTCGCGGTAAGCTGGAGGAGCTGGCCGAGGAAGGCGAGAGCAGTGCCAGCTTAGCTTTGAAGGTGATGGACAAGCAGGAGACCTATGTGAGTGCAGTACAGCTGGGTATCACGGCCTCCACGGTGCTTTTAGGCATTTTGGGTGGACGCTTTTTTGCCGAGCTGCTCCACGTTTTGGGGGCCTTGGATATTTATCTTGCTTGGGCCATTAGTATTGTTTTTGTGATTTTGCTGCACGTGGTGTGGGGCGAGCTGGTGCCCCGTGCCATGGCAGAAAGTAATGTGGAAAGGGCGGTGCTGAAAACCGTCTACACAGTGATTTTTTTCCATTATCTCCTCTATCCCTTTGTGCTGGTGTCCAGCAAGGCCTCCTTGGCTATGCAAAAGCTTTTGCATATCAAAAAGCCCGTGGAGGACATGGCTCGGAGCGAGGATGAGCTGCGCCGCATTGTCAGCGCCAGCGAGCAGGAGGGCGAAATCGACCATATTGAAAGCAGTATGATTGATAATGTGTTTGATTTTGCGGACAGGGTGGCCCGTGAGGTGATGGTGCCTAGGCAGGATATGGTGTGCCTGTTTACGGATGATACGCTTGCTGAAAACTTGACTACGGTGCGGGGCAGTCGCCATACACGTTACCCCCTCTGCGATGAGGATAAGGACCACGTGCTTGGTACGATTCATGTGCGGGATTTGTTGGCCATTCGTGATGGGGTGCAGGAGTACGATTTGCGCCGTTTGATGCGACCCTTGGTGGTTATTCCTGAGGCCATGCCTATTTCCAAAGCGCTGCCGCTGATGCAACAGCGCCATGTGCAGATGGTGCTGGTGGCTGACGAATATGGCGGTACAGCGGGACTGATTACCATGGAGGACTTGGTCGAGGAAATCGTGGGCGAGATTCAGGACGAGCACGAGGCTCAAGAGCCCGATGCTGTGGTGCCCCTAGAAAATGGCGCCTATGAATTCGACGGCATGGTGCTGTTGGATGAAATTACAGAGATTTTGGGCATTGAATTTGAGGAGCCCGAGGAGGACACTATTGGTGGCTATGTCTTTGGCCTTTTAGGTCGCAAGCCTGAGGTAGGTGATCCGGTGATATTGGGTGATTATTGCTTTAAGGTTGTGGAGGTTGAAGGCTTTAGAGTGCTGCGCCTGTCAGCGGTGCCCTTGAAGACCGAGCTGCAGCCAAAGGAAGAGGCTCATGAGTGAGAATGAAAGGGAGCATCTGCTGGATGAAGCCTTGGTGCTCCATGTGAAGAATTACCAGACAGCGGATAAATATGTGGTGTGCTTTACGAAAAAGCATGGCAAGCTGCGCTTTATTGCCTATGGTGCTCGTTATGTGAAGAATGTGCAGGGGCGGCTGTTGCAGCCCTTCGCCTGTCTGAACATCGAGGTACAGCAGGGGCAGAAGGTGGACAAGCTGCGCAGCTGCGAGCTGGTGCGTCTGCCCCAAAGCTTGGATATGCAGCAGATGGCCTACGGGGCCGTGGCAGCGGAGCTGACCGCGGTGCTGACGGAGGACCGTGAGCCCGCTGAGGAGCTCTACGAGCTCCTTGGAGCTACGCTAGCAGCACTGACCAAGCGCAATCCGCGCTTGGTGGTGCTGTCCTTTGCCATTAAGCTTCTCGGGCTAACGGGCTTTGCGCCGGAGATGCACCACTGTGTGGGCTGCGGCGCCGAAATCGCGCTGCCGGATGCCGCCTGGTTCAGCCCGCTGCAGGGCGGGCTCATTTGCGGGCAATGCAAGGCAGCGTATACGGGCGAGGGCTTGGAGCCTTGCGGTCAGGGAACAAGGCAGCTGTGGCAGTGGCTGGCAGCGCTCAACTATGCAAGCCCCGCAGCTTTCAGCGTGCGGGGCGGCGACCTCATGGAGCTGGAGCGCATTCTTTACAAATTCATCTTCTTCCAAACGGATAAGCCACTCAATAGCCTGAACTTTTTGAGCCAAATGGGGTTGTAAAACATGCATGTGATGATAAAGATTATGGGCATAGCCTTGGCTTTGAGCTGTGCTTTGACGCCGGTGAGTCAACGATTGATGGCTTGGCTGTTAGAACGCAATCGCGAGAGCCTGGCTGAATATGATTTGGAGCCGGGACCTGTGTGTTCCAATCTTGTGCTAGCTCTGGGCATTTTTGTGTCCTTGTTTTTGGGACTGCTGCTTGCTCCCACCACTGTGAGCAAGGCCTTGAGCTGTTTTTTGCTCTACTGGCTGTGGCTTTTGTGGCTCATCGATTATCGCTTCCAATTCATTTTTGACGACAGCCTTGTGCCTCTAGTGGTACTGGGGCTGGCAGCTACGCCTTACCTACCCTTTAGCATCTGGCAACGCTTAGCAGCAGGTGCGGGTGCTTTCGTGATCCTCGCGGCCCTAGCCATTTTGGGACGTGGGGCCTTGGGTGGCGGTGATGTGAAAATGATGGCTGCGCTGGGACTGTGGTTCGGTGTCAACGGCATTATTACTACGGCTAGCGTGGGCTTTATTATCGGTGGCATTGCTGCTGTCATTATGCTGCTGTTTAAGGTGCATGGACGGAAGGATTTTTTTGCCTTTGGCCCCTTTTTGATTATTGGTGCGGTGGTGGCTTGGCTGGGCCAGGTACTGCTGTGGAAATAGGAGATGAAGTGAATGACCTATTGTTACGTATGTCCTCATCGTTGTGGGGTGGATCGCCCTGAAAATATGGCTGACACCGAGGGCGAGCGCTATTTTGGCAGCTGTGGCTGTGGCATGCTGCCCATTGTAGCCCGTGCGGGCCTGCATATGTGGGAGGAGCCCTGCATTAGCGGTACTCGCGGCAGTGGTACAGTTTTCTTTAGTGGCTGTAATCTACACTGCGTATTCTGTCAAAATTTTGATATTAGCTATAATGGCTTTGGCAAGGAGATTTCCATTGAGCGTCTGCAGGAGATTTATCAAGAGCTCATTGCCAAGGGAGCTCATAATATTAATCTGGTGACACCCACACATTTTACGGAAGCTGTCATTAAGAGTTTGGAAAAGCCCTTATCCGTGCCTGTAGTCTATAACACCAGCGGCTTTGAAACCCAGGACACCTTGCGTCGTCTGAAGGGCAAGGTGCAGATTTATTTGCCCGATTTAAAATACAGTGATGATGTGGCAGCCATTAAATACAGCAATGCGCCCTATTATTTCCGCATTGCCACCGATGCTATCAAGGAAATGTATCGTCAGGTGGGCGATTACGAGCTGGATGAGAATGGCCTCTTGAAAAAAGGCGTCGTAATTCGTCATTTAATCATGCCGGGGCTGCTGGATAATTCCAAGCGGGTTATTGATTGGGTGGCACAAAACTTCAAGCCGGGACAAGTGATGTTCAGCCTGATGCATCAATATGTGCCCTGCGGTCGTGTGGCGGAATATCCGGAAATCAACCGCAAGGTTACGGACGAGGAGTATGCTGAGGTGGAGGCCTATCTCATGGCTAGCACCATTGAGGATGGCTTTGTCCAAGAGGGCGAGGCAGCCTGTGAGGATTTTATTCCATGCTTTGATGGCACGGGAGTGTAAAGATATTGACAAAAATTGCGTAAGCTTTTATAATTTTAGTAGTAGGTCATATAACTGACGGAAGTGGGTCACCACAGGGGAGTATGACCGGTGTAGCCGACCGTCTGGGCATGTATATGCATCAGTGTGTCGGTTTTTCTTTTTACCGACCACTTTATTCAAAGGGAGGAAATTTGATGAACGAATTAGCATTGAAATATGGTTGCAACCCCAACCAAGCTAAAGCAAGAATTTACATGGCCAATGGCGCTGAGCTGCCCATTAAGGTGCTCAATGGTCGTCCCGGCTATATCAATTTTTTGGATGCTTTCAACAGCTGGCAGCTGGTGAAGGAGCTGAAGGAGGCCACCGGCCTGCCTGCAGCTGCTTCCTTTAAGCACGTTAGCCCTGCTGGTGCTGCTGTGGGCCTGCCCATGAGTGACACCCTGAAAAAGATTTATTATGTGGACGATTTGGAGCTGTCCCCGCTGGCTAATGCTTATGCTCGCGCTCGTGGCGCTGACCGCATGAGCTCCTACGGCGATTTTGTGGCTCTGTCCGATGTGTGCGATGTGCAAACTGCCAAAATGCTGCACCGTGAGGTTTCTGACGGCGTGATTGCTCCTGGCTACACCGAGGAAGCACTGGCTGTTTTGAAAACCAAGCGCAAGGGCACCTATAATATTATCGAGATTGACCCCAACTACGTGCCGGAGCTCACCGAAAGCAAGCAGGTTTTTGGTATTACCTTTGAGCAGGACCGCAACGAAGCCAAGATTACTGAGGCTTTGCTGGAGAACCGTCCCACTGTGAACAAGGAAATTCCCGAAGCTGCTGCTCGCGATTTACTGATTTCCCTTATCGTTTTGAAATATACTCAATCCAACTCCGTTTGCTATGTGAAGGATGGCCAAGCTATCGGTATCGGCGCCGGCCAACAATCTCGCGTACATTGCACTCGCTTAGCTGGTAACAAGGCCGATATTTGGTGGCTGCGTCAAAATCCCAAGGTTTTGGCTCTGCCCTTCAAGGACAGCATCCGTCGTCCTGACCGCGACAATACTATCGACGTTTATATTTCCGACGACTATGAAGATGTGTTGGCCGATGGTATTTGGGAAAACTTCTTCACCGAAAAGCCGGAGCCGCTGACCCGCGCAGAGAAAAAGGCTTGGCTGGCTGAGCTGAAGGATGTTGCTTTGGGCAGTGACGCCTTCTTCCCCTTCGGCGACAATATCGAGCGCGCTCATCGTAGCGGTGTGCAATACATTGCCCAAGCAGGTGGCTCCATCCGCGATGACAATGTTATCGAAACCTGCGACAAATATGGTATTGCCATGGCCTTTACCGGTCTGCGCCTGTTCCATCACTAAGATTATTAAATAGAAAACTTAATCGGCAAAAAACACAAGAGCCTGCCCTGTTTCTGGGTAGGCTCTTTTCTGCTCTACAGTACTCTGTCACATTATGAGGTGTAGTTAAAGAAATAAAAAACAGCAACCCTCTTAGCGAGAATTGCTGTTTTACTAGTCAACAGATTTTTAAGCCAGGTCATCCTTCAAGTCGTTGTTAGTCATAGCGCAAACGGTGGAGTCGGACCAAACATTTTCTGCAGTTTCAATCATATCGATGACTGCGTAAATCGGCAGGATAATGCCCATAACGCCCACAGGAGCACCCATGGAGGATACCAGGGACAGGGTCAGGAAATAGCAGCCCATGGGCACGCCAGCATTACCAACAGCGGCGAAAACAGAAATGCATACCCAGGTCAGCATAGTGCCCATGGTCAGCTCTACGCCACCATTTTGCAGGACAAAGAGAGAGGTCACCAGTATGAAGGCTGCACAGCCGTTCATGTTGATAGTCGTACAAATAGGCAGCACAAAGCGGGTAACCTCCTTGCGTGCTTTCAGATTCATTTCTGCAGAAGCCAAGGTTACAGGCAAGGTTGCAGCAGAGCTCTTGGTGAAGAGAGCAACCGCCAAAGCCGGGGACATCTTGCGGAAAACATCAATAGGATTCAGGCCTCTTGCAAGCAGGAACAGGGGCAGAACGATGAACATTTGGATAAAGTTGCCGCCCATAACAACAGCCATATATTTACCCAAAGCACCTACAATTACGCCAGCCTCAATCTGAGCAGACAGCTGAGCTGCAAAGGCAACGATACCAATAGGAAGCACCTTCATAAGACCACGGATCATGGTAAAGAGCACCTCTTGCAGGCCAAAGACGAACTTGAGCACTACTTCGCGGTTTTCGTTTTTGGGAGCACAGGCAATACCCATACCCACTGCACCGGCAATAGAAAGCACGGACAGTACATTACCCTCTAGGAAGGGTTTAACCATATTGTTAGGTACAACATTCAAGAAATGGTTATAATAAGACAGGCTAGCATATTTCTTGGTTGCACCAGCAGCTGCACCAATCAAATCGCTGGGCAGGTTGCCGGGAGCAATAATAATATACAGAGCCAGTGCCACAAAGGAAGCGGCAAAGGTGGTCAGCAAGGTATAGGTAATGGTGCGTACAAAAATCTTGCCAGTATTCTTTTCTGCACCCAAGCTTGCCAGTGTGGTAATAACGGCTAAAGCAATAGTAGGTACGGCAATAAATTGGAATAAACGGGTAAAGATGGTGGCAACAAAGTCACACATCTCGTTAATAGTGCCGTTGCCCAGCATACCTAAAATGCCGCCAATAATCAATGCAGCAATCCAAAAATACAATTGCTTGTTGCTTCCTTGTTGACGCTGAGCGTCCATTGCCTCTTGGGCAGTTTGTTTCACATCCTTATTTTCCATGTAAAGATTGACCTTCCTTTCTCATAATTACAAACCCTAAAACACTTCCCCTATTTTAGGAGGATATATGCTATTATATCAAATCACACACAATAATACAATGAATATATAATAAAGCATTATTAGCTGTTACCTATGCAGCTTGTTAAGTAGTTGGCTTACATTCTGATACCGTTGCTCAGGCGAATCCGTTCAGCCTTGGCTTCGGCCAGCTGGGCCTGATTGATCATGCCATATTTATGCATAGCAGCCAAAACCAGCAGCTGACGCTTTTTGCAATCCTGAGGATTTTCCAACGGGTTGAGGGCACTGGGAGCGTAGGGCAGGGAGGCAATGACAGCGGCTTCTGCCAGACTTAAGGCGGAGGGAGCTTTGCCAAAATATTTATTGGCAGCCTGCTTGATACCGTTGGCACCGGCGCCAAAGTAGGTAGTGTTTAAGTAAAGCTCCAAAATCTCATCCTTAGTATAATTATCCTCCAGCATCAAAGAAAGGATGGCCTCCTCAATTTTGCGCTCCATGCTTTGCTCATGGGTGAGGAAAACATTTTTCACAAACTGCTGGGTAATGGTGCTGCCACCTTGGACGACTTCGCCGGCGGTGATATTCACCAGTAAGGCTCGCAGAACACCCTCCACGGCGATGGCACCATGGTTATAAAAATCGTGATCCTCAATGGCAATCAAGGCCTTGGGAATATCCTGACTCATGGATTTCAAGGGCGTCCACTGGGGGTTTTGGCGGATGGGATCAATAACCTCGTCCATATTAAAGGCCAAATAAAATTTCTGCATGGGCGAGGGCCATGTTTTTCGATCCG
>SFRS01000196.1 GCA_004562175.1 bacterium
TTGCCGTGCTTAGCGATTTTTACGCCACCAGCAGCGGCTACTAAAGCGGAGGTAGTGGAAATATTGAAGCTGTTGGCACCATCACCGCCGGTACCTACGATTTCGGTGATCTCTAAATCAGTGGTGAAGGACAAAGCATGGTCGCGCATAGCAGCGGCACAGCCGGCAATTTCTTCAGTAGTTTCTGCCGTGGTGCTCTTGGTGGAAAGAGCTGCCAAAAAGGCTGCATTTTGGGTGGCGGTGGTTTCGCCACTCATAATTTCATTCATTACAGCATAGGCTTCGTCATAGCTCAAATCCTGCTTATCAACGATTTTTACAATTGCTTCTTGAATCATGTTTATCTCTCCCTTTTCTTATTTGGCTCCCTTTTCAAAGGGAGCTATCAGCAAAGCTGACTGAGGAATTTTTATTTTAATTCCTTCACAACCTCGGTGCCAACGCCCTTGTCGCTCAGGATTTCCATCAAAATAGTGTGCTCAGCGCGGCCATCAATAATATGGGTCTTCTTTGCGCCGCCACTCAAAGCGGTGATGCAAGCACGAACCTTCGGAATCATGCCGCCGTCAATTTTGCCGCGAATAATCAACTCTTGTGCCTTTTCAAAGGTCAGAGTGGAAATGAAGCTGTTTTCATCGCGATAGTCGGAATAAATACCACGCACGTCGGTCAATACCAGCAGCTTTTCAGCCTTCAAAGCACCAGCAACTTCACCGGCAACGCTGTCAGCGTTGATGTTATAGGTTTCGCCCTGTGCACCCACGCCGGTAGGAGCAATAACAGGAATGAAGCCAGCGTTCAGCAGCACTTCGATGAGCTCGGTGTTAACCTTTTCTACATTGCCCACATAGCCAATATCTACCAGATTTACTTCACCGTTTTCATAAACATCAGCCAAATGCTTCTTAGCTTGAATCAAAGTTGCATCCTTGCCGTTCAGACCCACTGCCTTGCCACCCAAGGTGTTCAGACGAGCTACCAAATCAGTGTTGATTTTACCAACCAAAGCCATTTCAGCGATACCAACGGATTCAGCGTCAGTTACACGCAGACCGCTCACAAACTCGCTCTTTTTGCCTGCTTGCATGAGCATGCGGGTAATTTCCGGGCCACCGCCATGTACAACAACGGGACGCATGCCAGCGCATTGCAGGAATACGATGTCTTGCAGCACCTTGTTCTTCAGCTCATCGTTCAGCATAGCGTTGCCGCCGTATTTCACCACGATGGTTTTATTTTTAAACTTGCTCAGATAAGGTAATGCCTCCACGAGAGTTTGTACTTGGGAATCGTTCATCAACATTGTAATATCCTCCTTATGTTATATTGAAAATTTTAAAACTACTAAATGATATAGTGAAATGAGTAAATATAATAATTTCGGAGCGAATAGAAATTTTAGGACATGAGTGGTTGGAATAATAGAAGCAAGGTTTCGAAAAAATAGATACCTTCTCAAACAGATTGGACACCGCAGCTTCGTGATTATTCCCCACGAAATGGCCGTTATCCCCAAGGGGACAGCTCCCTGCACAATTTCTGCTGCGTGCGCGGCACTTGCATAAATTGGCGACTCGCTTGAGAAATTTCTTTTGAGTGGAGAAATTGTTATATTTACGAATCAATTAAGTGTGATACTCTCCGTTTATTTTCACATATTCATATGAGAAGTCGCAGGTCCACACCGTAGCACTTTCGCTGCCAGCGGCCAAATCAATGGTCATGGAAATATCGTGCTGGGCCATGGTCGGTGCCAGCTCCTCCGCCGGCACATTGCAGTTCATGCCGTTTTCCACCAAGCGGATGCCGCCAATTTCCAAATTAACCTTGTCCGCGATCATCTCCGCACCGCTGTAGCCAGCTGCGCACACAATGCGTCCCCAGTTGGGGTCCTCACCAAAGAAGGCTGTTTTTACCAGCGGAGACTTGGCAATAGCCATAGCCGCAGTCTTGGCATCCGCCCAAGTAGCAGCTCCCACC
This sequence comes from bacterium, assembly GCA_004562175.1. GTDB lineage: Bacteria > Bacillota > Negativicutes > Acidaminococcales > Acidaminococcaceae > Phascolarctobacterium_A. Next base: position 1,981 of record SFRS01000196.1, read on the forward strand.
ACATTTACTTCGAGGAACTTGGTTGCACCCTCGCCATCATGGGCAATCATTTTGGCCAAATCCGTAGCACAAGCCACCAAAGCTTCAAAGAAGGCCGGATAATCGGGATGCTCCTCACTCAAAATAATCTCGTTTTCAGCCAAGCCATTAGCCAGCACAATCATGCTGTCGTTGGTAGAAGTGTCGCCATCCACAACCACCATATTAAAGGATTGGTCCGCAGCCTTTTTCACGGCACGCTTCAACACGTCAGGAGCAATGGCAGCATCCGTAGTGATGAAGGTCAGCATGGTGGCCATATTGGGGTGAATCATGCCAGCGCCCTTGGCAATGCCGGCAAATTTTACCTTGTGACCGCCGATTTCCGTCTCATAAGCAGCACGCTTAATAAAGGTGTCCGTGGTCTGAATAGCCATAGCGCAGCTTTCTCCCTCGCACTCGTCCAAGCTGTCTATGGCATCGGCGATGCCAGTCAAAAGCTTGTCCATAGGCAAAAATTGCCCAATGACGCCGGTGGAGCACACAAAAACCTCCTCTGGCTTGATGCCCAGCAGCTCCGCTGCGTGGGACTGCATCTTGCGCGCATCGGCTAAGCCCTGCTCGCCGGTGCAGGCGTTAGCGCAACCACTATTAACCACAATAGCCTGCGCATAACCGTGCTGATTAACCTCCCGGCTCACCAGAACCGGAGCAGCACACATTTTATTTTGAGTAAACACAGCGCCGCAGGCAGCAGGAGCAGTGCTATAAATCACTGCCACATCATGATTGCCGCTGACCTTAAT
>SFRS01000197.1 GCA_004562175.1 bacterium
ACAGCGGAGAATATTTTGGCAGGCCTGAAGGGTGAAGCCCTGCCGGCTCAGGTACCAGTAAAATAAAGAAATTGCGCCCTCTTTTGTTGGCTTGTACCTCAAGAGAGGGTGACTTATTACACGAGGGGATTGATAAACCATGAAAGCAAGGCTTTGCCTGCATGGTGTGGAGATTAAGCATCAGGCTCAGCTTTTGGGCCTAGTGAAAAAGCTGCTGCCCCAAGCTGGCATCAGCTACAAGGTAAAAGAAAAATATTTCCCGGACAACGATATGTATAAGTGCCGGATAGCGCGCTTTCAGCCCAAGACAAGGGGAGCGGAGGCAGGCTATCGGGCTTTGTGCTCTTGGGGCGTGCTCCTAGTTAGCGACAAGCTAGTGAATATTGCGGATATAACGCTGGAGTTCGACAGTGAGCGGCCTAGCGTGGTGGCTTCCGTGGAAAGGTTGGTGGAGCGCCTTTTGGCAGGCAAGCAGCGTTTTGTTTTGGACGAGCCGGATTTGTCCCGGCGCATTGCGCTGCTCAGAGGCTGTTATTTTTTAGACAAATTAGAGGGCTATGCGGAGGCCGATGCGTTGACGGCGTTGCGCTGTCATGTGCCCTGGCATTTGTATAGCATTAATAAGCTGTGGGAGCAGCTGCTTTTGAGCGGTGGCGGACAGCGACCCCTGTGGCGTCAGCTCAGGGTCAAGCTGCGCCGCCTGCGTTCGGTTTTGTCACTAGTGAAGCCTTTGTTTCCTGAAGCTGACAAGTGGAAGGAGACTTTGAAGGAGCGTGCGGATGTGCTCTCGAATGTGCGTGAATATGATGTGCTTTTGCAAACCTGCGAGCGTTTGCGCATGGGGCAGAGTAGGCAGGAGCAGGCTAGTGGCTTGCAGCAGCAGGGTCTTGCTCCCGTTGTGCAAAGCACAATGCTACCTGTGGATGCTGCTGTGCCCCAGCTGCAGCGCTTGCTGGCAGGACTGCGCCAGCAGGCGCAGGTATGCACGCTGCAGCAGCTGGAGCTGAATGCTATTACTTTTGAGCTGGCACAAATGCATTTAGCCTTACATAGATTTGCTGCCTTGCCCTGTGAAAAAGGGCTGCGTGAGTTTTTTGTGCAGCGTTTGGGGAAGTGGGCCACAAAGATTCAGCAGTTTCCTGAGGTTTATCCTGATTTGCAGGATATGGAGCAGCTGCACAGGGTACGCATTAAGCTGAAGCGTTTTCGGTACGCTTTGCAGAGCGTACCGGAGCTACAGGCATCGCCGCAGCTGCTGCGTAGCTTAAAGTATTTACAGGATATGCTTGGGCTTTTGCACGACGATTATGTTAATGGGCAGTATTTGGAGCAGCTGGTCGCAGCCCATCCGGAGCTGCCTGAGCTGCGCTATGAGGTGGCTATGCTCAGGGGATACGAGCAGGCCCGGGCTGATGGGGCGATGGAGCAGCTCACAGCTCAGTGGCAGGAGTTTGCAAGGCTGCTTAGTGAGTGGATTGAAGAGTTAGGGTAACATAGATATGTGAATATTAAGCTGCTATACTTTCATTCAATAGCTCTTGTTAGTCTACTTTTTCGCGCGACCGAAAAAGTAGCAAAAAGGTCGCGCGCTTTTGAAAAGCGCGGGAAACAAAATCTTTTTGCTCGCCCAAAAAGATTTATCAAAAAAGGCTGTTTATATCCGGCTTTGGTAGTGCTTAGCTGTACTGTATGCGTGCATGAGTCACTTCGAAAAAGCTGTTACTATCGGTGTAAATAAGAACTTTCCTGCCGTAATGCTTTGATGCAGTGACTACTGCTTGCATACTGCTTCGTGCGCGGCATTTACAAAATAACGGTCTCGAAAAATCACCGCGAGCATGATGCTTACTTATTACGAATTTCATAACAAAACCCAACAAAAGAAAAAAGCTAACGTATGATTTGCTCACACGTTAGCTTATTTTTTATGCAGTTTTAAATGTTGCAATCTTCAAGTAGCTTCTTCGCATCGATATACTGTGCGATGCCGGCGGCAACCTTTTTGGACTCTTTCATAGCAAGCACAACTGTTGCCGGCCCGTGCACCACATCACCGCTAGAGAACACTCCCGCACGGGTAGTCATGCCATAGGGACGCTCGCGAGTAATAACAAAGCCACGCTCGTCTACCTGAATGCCCTTGGTGGTGGACACAATGCGCGCTGCCGGCTTTTGGCCCACGGCCAAAATCACGCAGTCGCAGGGGAGTACCTCTTGCCCTCCCTCGGCTTCAAACTTGCCTTCAGCAGTTTTCGCGATATTTTGCACCAAAAGGCCTGCCAAGGTGGTTTCATCCGTCGCAGTGGATTGGCGACGCACCTTGTTTACTGCACGCATCTGTTTCTTGTTAAAATAAGCAATAGGCTGGCTCAAGAATTTGAACTGTACACCCTCAGCTACAGCAGCCTCGTATTCGGAGGGGAAGGCGCTGACCTCAGCCTCGGATTTGTGATAAACAATAGTCACATTTTTGGCACCGCGGCGCACTGCCGTGCGTGCTGCGTCCATGGCCACGTTACCTGCACCAACGACAACCACATTGTCGCCGGTGTGCAAAATCGTTTCGCTGGCGTCTAGCTTGCCCTCGTCTGCCAAAACTACCGTGCGCAGGAAATAGGTGGCAGTCAAAATGCCGCTGAGCTCCTTGCCGGGAATGTCCAAGGTGCGTGGCAGGGATGTGCCCGTACCCATGAAGATGGCATCATAGCCTTGAGCAAATAAATCGTCCACGGTGAAGTCTACGCCAGCCAGCTGGTTC
>SFRS01000198.1 GCA_004562175.1 bacterium
CTTGAACAAGATTTTGAAGGACATCATTGTAAAATACAAATATGCCCAAGGCTTTGATACCCCTTATGTACCCGGCTGGGATACCCACGGCATGCCCATCGAGCACGCTTGCATTAAGGAGCTGGGCCTGAACCGCAATGAGCTGGATATCCTGACTCTGCGCGGCAAATGCCATGATTTCGCGCTGCATTGGATTGATATCCAACGCGAGGACTTCAAGCGTCTGGGCGTGTTGGGCGATTGGGATAATCCCTATGTAACCTTGCACCACAGCTTTGAGGCTGAGCAAATCCGCGTGTTCGGCACCATGGCCAATAAGGGCTACATCTATAAGGGCAAAAAGACCGTTTACTGGTGCCCCCATTGCGAAACTGCTCTGGCTGAGGCAGAAATAGAATACGGCGAGCAAAAGACTCCCACCATTTTCGTAAAAATGCCCCTGGTGAAGGACAATGGCAAGACCCCTGAGGCTGCCAAGGGCATGAAGGCTTACATGGTAATTTGGACCACCACCCCCTGGACCATTCCTGCTAACGTGGCTGTAGCTCTGAACCCGGATCTGGAATATGCTTGGGTTGAGTGCGAGGGCGAAGTGCTCTTTATGGCTAAGGATTTGCTGGAGGAGGTTGGCAAAAAATGCCACAAGGATTTGAGCAATATTCTCGGCACCACCATGGGTCGCGAAATGGAATATGCTGAATGCGAGCATCCCTTCCCCGAATATAACCATCGTCAATCCCTGGTGGTTATGGCTGATTACGTAACTCTGGAAGCAGGTACCGGCTGCGTACACACCGCTCCTGGTCATGGTGACGTGGACTTTGAGACCGGCTTAAAATATAAGCTGCCCATCCTGTGCCCCGTTGATGAGCAAGGCAAGCTGACAGCTGAAGCTGGCGAGCAATTCAAGGGCATGTTTGTTTTCGATGCCAATATCCCGGTATTGAAATATCTGGCAGAGCTGAACTGCCTCTTGGGCAAGGAAAACATTAAGCACCAATACGCACACTGCTGGCGCTGCAAGAACCCCATCATCTTCCGTGCTACCTCCCAATGGTTTGCTTCCGTGGATGGCTTCCGCGACGACGCTTTGAAGGCTATCGCCAACGATGTAAAATGGATTCCCTCCTGGGGCGAGCAACGCATTCACAACATGGTTAGCGACCGTCATGACTGGTGCATCAGCCGTCAGCGTGTTTGGGGCGTACCCATTCCTGTGTTCTACTGCGATAAATGCGGCGAGCATCTGATCAATGAGGCTACTATTGATGCTGTTGCCAACTGGTTCGAAAAAGAAGGCAGTGATGCTTGGTGGGCTCATAGCGCTGAAGAGCTGCTGCCCGCTGGCACCAAGTGCCCGAAATGCGGCCATGACCATTTCCACAAGGAAACCGATATCATGGACGTATGGTTCGACAGCGGCTCCTCTCATATGGCAGTAGCTGCTAAGCGTCCGGAGCTGGGTTGGCCTGTAGAAATGTATCTGGAGGGCAGTGACCAACATCGTGGCTGGTTCCAGTCTTCCCTGTTGACCTCCGTTGCTGTTACCGGCAAGGCTCCTTATAAATCCGTTTTGACACACGGTTATGTGGTTGACGGCGAAGGCCGCAAAATGTCCAAGTCCGTGGGCAATGTAATTATTCCCCAAGACGTAATCAAGCAATATGGCGCTGATATAATCCGCCTGTGGGCAGCTTCCTCCGATTACAAGGCAGATATTCGTATCTCCCCGAAAATCCTGAAGCAATTGGCCGAGGTATACCGCAAGATTCGTAACACCATCCGCTATATTTTGGGCAATACTAATGACTTTGATTACGAAAAGGATGCAGTTCCTTTTGCGGAAATGCTGGAGTTGGATAAATGGGCTCTCATGCATCTGCAGCTCTTGAAGAAGGAAGTTACCGCAGCTTATGAAAGCTATGATTTCCATGTGCTGTACCATGCTATCCACAACTTCTGCACAGTAGAAATGTCTAGCTACTATCTGGATATCATCAAGGATCGCCTGTATGCATACAAGGCTAACAGCAAGGAACGCCGTAGCGCGCAAACCGCTATGCACGAAATCCTCATGGATTTAATGGTAATGCTGACTCCTGTTTTGAGCTTTACCATGGAGGAGGTATGGCAGTTCATGAAGAAGCCTGCCAACGCTCCTGAATCCGTACAAATGCTGCCTTGGCCCGCAGTGAAGGAAGAATATATTGACGAAGCACTGGAAACCAAGTGGGACAACTTCATTGGCATCCGCAGCGAAATTACCAAGGTGCTGGAGCTGGCTCGCCAAGCCAAGAAGATTGGTCACTCCTTGGACGCTAAGGTAGAGCTGCATGCTGAGGGCGAGGCTCTGGACATCCTGAAGTCCGTAGAAGCTGACTTGGCAACTCTGCTTATCGTTTCCCAAGCTAAGTTGGTCGAAGGCGTTGCCGGTGGTGCCGAAGCTACCGGTCGCGAGGACTTGAAGGTAACCGTTTTGGCTGCTGAGGGTCACAAGTGCGAGCGTTGCTGGATTTACAGCGATGAGGTAGGCACTGACGCCGAGCATCCGACTTTATGCAAACGTTGCGCTGACGCTGTACGCTAATATTGTCTATTGTGCACCATCAAAATTAATGAATTAAACCGTGTAGGACTAACCATCCTGCACGGTTTTATTATGGTGTGTCGGGAATGGCATATTTCTTGCTGGTGAGAGTCCAGCCACGGGCATTTACCGCCAAGTGTAGTGAACCGCAAGCCGTTAGCAGTAATGT
>SFRS01000199.1 GCA_004562175.1 bacterium
GAGGGGCCTGTTGCTACTATAATAGCACAAGCTAGCTGTTTGGCCGGACCACTCAAGGGTCCGTATGTTTAAGGGGTTCGGAATAATTTAATGGGAGATGAAGAGATGGCAAAAGAATTAAATTATAAGGAAATCGGCTTGCGTATCAAAACATTGCGTTTAAAAAACAATATTTATCAGACGGTTTTGGCCAAGGAAATCGGTGTTTCCCAAACTCACATGAGCAATATTGAAAGTGGTAGAGCTGGTCTGACACTGGAAAATTTAGTGAAGATGACACGGATTTTTAATTGTGGGATTGACGAAATTGTCTTTGGCGAAGAAGTGACCAAGCAGGATCAGGGCATGGACGTTTTGAAGAATTGCACCATGCAGGACGTTATCCAGGCAATGCAAATGCTCAAATCCCTGAAGAGCTAAAAAAAGAGTGAGTTTTAGGACTGTCGTGAGCTTTTGGCGGCAGTCCTTTTTGCTTTTCAAAAGAATTTCACGGCTTACCCCTTGCTAAAAGTCGAAAAGTCAAATATAATAGAAGCAAATGATTGCTACAGGTGATGACTATGAGAAATTTAGCAGATGCGATAGAGAATTTTATTATGGGTGAGCTTTTGCGGGATCAGGAGGACGCCCTTTTGGTTCAGCGCAACGAGCTGGCGGAGCGACTTTCCTGCGCTCCGTCCCAAATCAGCTACGTGCTGAGCACTCGCTTCACGCCGGAGCGAGGCTTTTTGGTGGAGTCCCGCCGCGGTAGCGGCGGCTTTGTGCGCATTGTGCGCATGGAGCCCAAGGCTGCGGAGCAGCCGCACAAGGCGCCCACAGCCAGCGAGCTGGTGGAGCATTTGGTGTCCCAAAAGCTGGTAACAGCTAGGGAGGGAGCACTTTTACAGTATATGCTGCATATTATAAATGCGGATGAAAAGAAGAAGAAGGCTGTGCTGCAGCAGGCTATGAGCTTGCTCAACAGCCAAGGGCGGAGGTGAAAAAGATGCTGTGTCAAAATTGTCATAAAAAAACGGCTGTGGTCCATCTCATGATGATGGTCAACGACAAGCCTTCTGATAAATGGTTGTGCGAGGATTGTGCCAGCGAGTTTTTGCCTCCGGGAATGGGTACACGGGGCAGCGCTATGAGTCCCGAAAAGGCCTTGAATTTATTGCGCCATCTTTTTAGCAAGGGTATGGGTGGCGAGGCCGTGCCTCAGCAAAAGGCTAAGGATGGCTTCAGCATGGGCGCCACCAAGGTGCTGGAGCTGGCTGCCTCTAAGGCTTTGGATTCTGGCAGTGAGAACATTGGCTCCGAGCACCTTTTGGCAGGCTTATTAGAGTGTGAGGGCTGCTTGGGCTACGATATTATCAAGCATCTCCATGAAAATGTGGAGGAAATCAAACAAGAGCTGGAGTCCTGGATGGACAAGGGCAGCAAAAAGGGCACCACTGTGCCCCAATATAGTCAACGTGCTCAAAGGGTGCTGGAGGAGGCCGCTCATTTAGCCAGCGAGCTGAAGCATGATTATGTGGGCAGCGAGCAGATTTTGTGGGGCCTTCTGGCCGCCGGAGACGGTGTGGCTTATCGTGTGCTGACCAAGTTTGGCATCAAGGGCGCTTTGGTGAGCGACATGATCCGTGCTGTGGACGAGCGCCGTAAGTCGGTGCCGGGGCGACGCAGCCAACAGCCGCCTTTGGAAAAGAAGGAAGATGTGCTGGAGGTGCTCAAGTCCTATGGGCGCAACCTCAATGATGAAGCTAGACACGGACGCATTGACCCCGTCATTGGGCGCGAGGTGGAGGTGGAGCGCATTATCCAAATTCTCTGCCGTCGCACCAAGAACAATCCTGTCATTATCGGCGAAGCCGGCGTGGGTAAAACCGCCGTGGCCGAGGCCTTGGCCACCAAGATTGTCCATGGCGAGGTGCCGGAATTCCTGCAAAAGAAAATTATCTTTTCTTTGGAGCTGGGCATGCTGGTGGCGGGAGCCAAGTATCGGGGTGAGTTCGAGGAGCGCATGAAGCAGATTTTGGAGCTTTTGCGTACTGACGAGCGCATTATTCTCTTCATCGACGAGTTGCACACTATTATCGGCGCGGGTAGTGCTGAAGGCAGCATTGATGCGGCCAACATCATCAAGCCGGCGCTGGCCAGGGGCGAGCTGCAAATTATTGGTGCCACCACCAGCGATGAATATCGAAAGCATATTGAAAAGGATGCGGCTTTAGAGCGGCGCTTCCAGCCCGTGCTGGTGGGTGCACCCAATGTGGAAAGCAGTATCAAAATGCTCACGGGCCTTGCTAAACGCTATGAAAAATTCCATAATTTAGAAATACTGCCTGAGGCAGTACAGGCCGCCGTCGAGCTTAGTGACCGCTATATTACTGACCGCAATCTGCCGGACAAGGCCATTGATTTGATGGATGAGGCCTGTGCCCGTCTGCGGATTAAGCTGTATAAAAAGAGTGCTCCGGCCCGCAAGCTGCAGGAGGAGCTGGAATTTGTGCAGCTGGAGAAGGACGATGCTGTATCGAGGCAGGATTTCGAGGAAGCAGCGAAGCTGCGGGACGAGGAATTGGCGCTGCAAACGAAGCTCACCGAGGCGCTCATCGAGGCCAGCAAAACGAGTCCGGTCTGCGCCGAGGATGTGGCCGAGGTAGTGGCCTCTTGGACGGGCATCCCGCTGGCCAAGCTGACAGAAAGCGAAAGCGCTAAGCTTTTAGAGCTGGACACTCGTCTTACCAAGCGGGTTATCGGCCAAAATGAGGC
>SFRS01000200.1 GCA_004562175.1 bacterium
ATGGCCATAATGGAGCCAATCAGGATACCTGCAATACCGAGGATACCTAAAACGTTCAGTGCACTGTGCATTACAGGGCTATCAACCTTGAAAATGTAGTACATGAAGCGAATCAAAGCATAGGCCGGAGCCTTACTCATGCAGCCTGCGATGAAGGCAGCTGCACCGGGATGAGCAAAGGTATAAGCATCGGGCTGCCAGCCGTGCAGCGGGAACAGCGCCATCTTAATACCAAAGCCAATGATGAAGCAGGCCACAGCGATAGCAAAGAGCGGCGTGCCGATAAAGGGAACAACTCTTTGAGCCAAGTCCGCCATGTTCAGGGTACCGGTCAGAGCGTACAGATAACCAACGCCCAAGAGGTACAGGGAAGCACCAATAGTGCCGATTAACAGATACCGGAAGGCTGCCAGCATGGATTTTTTGCCGCCGAGGGAAATCAATCCATAGCCGGACAGGGACATAATTTCCAGATAAACGTAAAGGTTAAATACGTCGCCCGTAATAATCATGCCGCACAGGCCCACGGTCAACAGACCAAACAGGGTGTAATAGCCACCCACATGGAGCCAATCCTCTTCCTTCACAAAGGGCTTGCTGTATAAAGCAACCATCATGGAAATAAAGGTTACCAGCACAGCCAACACGCTGTTTAAAGGATCGAGAGCAAATTCAATGCCGATAGGAGGCTGCCAGCCGCCCATCCAATAGTGCCAGGTTTTGCCGCCGGTAGCGATAACGCGTTGGAGCACGGTGCAAGCACTCAGGAAGGCACCCACGATGGAGGCCATTACAATCCACGCGCCCAGCTCCTTTTTGATGCGGCTAAACAGCATGCATAAAAGCGATGCTGTCAAGGGCAGTAGAACGATAAATATTGGAGCATGCTGTGTCATTTACTTGCCCTCCTCAATACCTCTACTTCCTCTACGGAGCCATAAATTTCTTTAATGCGCATGAGGAGCGCAATGGCTACGCCGGTGGTACCAAGGCTAACAACGATGGCCGTCAGCATCAGACCATGAGGAAGGGGGTTGATATAGGCATTGGGGTCGGTGGTGATACCATTTTGAATAGGAATCATAGCACCGTCCTTTTGGGCGAAGCACAGGTAGAAGAAAATTACTGCAACCTGCATAACATTCATGGCCATGAGCTTCTTCATATAGTTCTTGCTCAAAACCATGCCATACACGCCTAAGAAAAAGAGAATCATAACCAGGGAGTAGATGCCTTTAGTTTTTAAAAACTCATTCAACACTTCCATCATCTTCACCCCTTTTCACGATTGCATCAAGCAGATTAATAATTGTCATCATTACGCAGATGGCAACGCCGATTTCGATGAGGAAAATGCCCATAGCATGCATTTCATGCTTCGGCTCCAGCACAATCGGCATGTAATCATAATTCAGGAAATAGTCCGCGCCACCAAACAGGGTCAGCCAGCCTGTAAAGGCATACAGGAAGGTGCCCAAGCCTGCCAAAACCACGGAGGTTTTTCCCAGCACATTAAACTTGGTATCAAAGCCCAAAATCAAGCGCGCCAAGAGCACGCCCACGGCCAGCAAAGCACCGGCCTGGAAGCCACCGCCCGGAGAGAACTCGCCTAAGCAGAGTACATACACACCATAAACGATGGTAAAGGGCACCAGCATACGGAAGGCCACATTGAGGATGAGGCCACCAAATGGTTCTTTCATCATTTGATAATCTCTCCTTCCTCCGGATCCTCCGGCTCCTCCTCAGGACGACGACCAACGGGATTGCTGGTCAAAACCAGCACGGTGGTCAAGCCTGCCAGGAACATTACCGAGGTCTCCCACATAGTATCGAAGCCTCTATAGTCAATGATGACGCCGGTTACGATGTTAGGAGAGCCTGTATCCTCCGCACTGCGGGAAATATAGGTCGGGGTAACATGCTGGTTAGGAGCCGCATTGGCATCGCCAATTTGCGGCAGATAGGTTACAACGGAGCAAAACATGCCCGTCATAATTGCCAAAATTACTGCAACTAAGCCACGCATTATTTACACCACCTGTCAATTTTTCTCAAAGAAGCTACAAAGAAGATTGTAGAAATAGTACCGATAACAGCCTCGGTGAAGGCCACGTCGGGGGAACCCATCATCAAATACAGCAGCACGGCACAGAAGCTGAAGCCGCTATAAATAATAGCTGCACTCAAAATATCCTTGCAGAAAATAACTGCGCAGGTAATCAGAATCAGGAAAATCAATAAAATTGCTTCAACAAGATATATCTGCATTTATTTATCCTCCTTTTGTCTGATATGGCCTACGGGCTCATCCGCACTGTGGTCCTGTTTTTCCAGGCCAACCAGCTTTTTGGCGCCCTTGGTTTCCAGTGTCCACACAGGATGACCGGATTTATAGGCTGCCTTACCCAAAATATGGGAGCCAATGGGGTTAGCCATGAACACAATCAAGAAGGCAAAGGCCATCTTCACTGCGGTCAGGGTCGGTCCCTCATAAATCATGAGGCCGATGAAGGACAGCATGCAGCCCAAGGTTTCACTATTGCCGGAGGCGTGAATTCGAGAATAAAAGTCCGGCAGGCGCAGCATACCAATGGCTGAGCCGATGAAGAAAACCAAGCCGCCCAGCATAAACAACGCTGCAATAAGCTCTCTGAGAGAATTAAGACCGAATGCTTCAATCATATATTTTTACCTCCCAGGAATTTTGCTACGATAACGGAACCAATGAAGCCCAGGAAGGCATAGGAAAT
>SFRS01000201.1 GCA_004562175.1 bacterium
ACTCAGCACGGTGGCGGCGGTCATTGTCCAGGCCATTCTGCTCTTTTTAGGCATTTTTTGGAAGCGTGTGCTCCATTTGAACGCAGTCGAGCAATGCTCTGTCATTTATTCCAACGCGGGCAATTTAATCATTCCGCTGGTCATTGCTGTTTTGGGTCCGGAATGGGTCATTTACTCCAGCACCTTTCTGGCTGTACAGCTGGTACTTTTTTGGACCCATATGAAGTCCACCATGGCGCGGGAAACCCATATGGATTGGAAGGCTGTTTTTACCAACGCCAATATGATCGCCATCTTCATCGGTCTCATTTTATTATTTACCGGCTGGCGTTTACCGGGACCTGTGAACGATGCTTTTCACGCCTTGGGTCTAGTCATTGGTCCTTCAGCCATGATTATTGCCGGCATGCTTTTGGGCAATATGAGCTGGGAAAAAATTAAATCCTATAAACGCGTGCCTCTGGTGGCCTTTTTGCGCTTGATTGTGATGCCCCTGATGGTACTGGTTTTCTTGAAATACAGCGGCTTGGCCAGCTTTTCTCCCGATGGTGAGACCATTTTGCTGATTACACTGTTGGCAACAGCCACTCCCTCGGCCACCACCTGCGTAAGCATGGCCTCGCTTTTTGACAATCAACCGGAGTACGCCAGCGTCATCAATGTGGTCACGGCCACCTTGTGCACCATCACCATGCCCTTGATAGTCTGGATTTACCAGCTGTGATTTATGGGTAGCAAAATTCTACCAAAAAGAATGTTTGCTTTTGCTTTTAATATCTTTTGCAGGAGGCTCAACCCTGTGACACAAAAAGAATTCTTTGGCAATCCTAAACTGGCACCCTTGCTTACGCTGGCTTGCATTTTGGCATGGGCGGGCGCTTTTCCTTTAATCAAGCTCGGTTACCGGGAAATTGCTTTGCCCGGTATCGCGGACAAGCTGGTCTTTGCCGGCATGCGCTTTACTTTGGCAGGTGTGCTGGCCATGCTATTTGCTTATGCATTGGGCAGAAGCTTTCGGGTACCCACCAAGAGCTGTGCGCGCAGCCTTACGATTTTCACTTTAATCAATATCACCTTGCACTACATCTTTTCTTATATCGGCTTGGCTCATATGACTAGCTCACGCTCCGTTATCATCGATACCATGGGCAGCTTTTTCATGATTTTGTTTTCCTGCATGCTATTTGCTGACGATAGCTTTACGAAAAGAAAAGTTCTGGGCTGCGCTCTAGGCTTCGGTGGCCTCATTGTCATGAATTGGCAGCACCAGCAAAGCCTGTGGTCCGACATCACCTTTATGGGTGACGGAATGCTTTTGCTCAACACCTTTTGTATAGCATGGGGCGGCATTTGGGCTAAATTCGTCTCCCGCGAGATGGACGTAATGGTGGCCACGGCTTATAGCTTGTTCTTTGGTGGCGGCATTTTGTGGCTTATTGGCATTGGCGCTGGTGGCAGCGTGGCCCTCACAAGCAGCACTGCCTTATGGATCATGGCTATTTTAGTTTTCATTTCGGCCTTTAGCTTTAGCGTATACAACCAACTGCTCAGCTACAATCCCATCAGCAAAATTGCTATCTTCAGCTCCTTCATGCCCATTGCCGGCGTGATGATTTCTGGCTGGCTTTTGGGCGAGCCCTTTGTAACGCGCTACTATGTCGCTGCGGTTATTGTGGCCTGTGGCATTTATATCATCAATAGAGGTAGATAGTTGCAAAAAATAAACAAGGACAGAGCTGCGCCAAGGATGCGTAAGTCTGTCACACTTCTTGCGTAAAAAAAGGCCGTGGGCGCTATGCCCACAGCCTTTTTGTTTGCATATTTGATTTTGTTGCTAGCTAATTATGCGACTAGTTTGCCAACTTACTTTTAGTTCTTAGCCGCGAATCAGTTTAATGCCGGGCACAGTGCTACGCACGCATTTCCACAGCAGTACGGAAATGCTGCAGTCCACAAAGGAATGCACTACAGTGCCAAGGCCAACTAGAACCACCACGCTCATCAGAAAGCCGCTGGTTAATTGGGCCGGAGTAAACATGTAGCCGGAGAAGAAAAAGGGAGCTACCACCAAAACCTCGCTCAAACCGTGCACAAGTGCCAAGCCAGCATTGAGACCAAGGCAAGCAATGGGTTTGTCGAGAATATCAGCATGATGCTTGATTATTAAAGCACCCACAAGGGCAAAAATAATATGGGAAGCAGCGCGCATGGCAATAATAATCGGCGTGGTCATGAAAAAGCCCACGGTGGTACCCAAAACTACAGCAGCAGCAACCTTGGGGGAGATAAACATGGCCAAGAAAATCGCCACATGGGAGCCCAGCGTAAAGGACATAGGCCCTAAAATCACCTTGGGCATAACCATGGGCACAACTAGGCCAATAGCGCACAAAACTCCTGCCAATACCAACTGATAAATACTTTTATGTTCCATTTTTGTAAAGCATCCCCTTCTAAGTGTAATGTTAGCGATAGTTATACCACCATTTGCAGGGGATGACAAAGGATTTTTTCTTACGTACTTTCTTACGTACTTTCTTCCACTATTATACACCAATATGGCATTATTTAATAGTGATGTAAGTGGCGCTAGTGCAAAAAATCAAGTATGATACTCCACCTTTACGAGCCACTTAATAGGAGCTTTAGCCGCTACCTTCCTTTTCATAAACTTCGCGAATGACGGGCATCGCCACCTCAGCCATGCGGTCGGTGCGGCGCTTGAAGCCTTCCATGGCGGCGG
>SFRS01000202.1 GCA_004562175.1 bacterium
CGTATATCGTGGCAGACGAACTCGGCTTTGTGCCGCTTTACAGAGATCCGCTTTTTGCCGTTATGCCAAAGGGGCATCCGCTGTCGTTCAAGGATACAGTTACGCCCGATGAACTGATGAAATATCCGTTTATAATCGAAACGCCGGGTTGCGACAACGATATTCAGCACCTTTTGGACACCTGCACCGAAAAACCTGAAATTTCATACAGCTTTCGTGACGATAATTTGATAATGGCGTTTGTGAAAAACGGGCTTGGCGTTACGATTTCACAGGAGCTTGTTATCAAGGCGGTACGAACAAGCGGCATTGACGTCAGACCGCTTTCTCCCGAGTGGTACAGAACAATCGGCTTTGCATTTTCAAAATCCGCTAACTCCGTGGCGCTTAAAATCCTGTCCGAATATTTGGAAGAGCATTTTTGTAATATGTAAAGAATAGAGATTTTGCAGTTGATATGATATTGAAATACACGTACACCCGTAGGGACAGGGCTCGCCCCTGTCCGCAACAAATTTGATGTATAATTACATTTACGGACAGCCGTATATCAAGGCTCCCTCTGACGAGGGAGCTGTTGAGCGTAGCGAAACTGAGGGAGAGAAAGCAATAAACATCAAATTTTCGTTATCTCTCCTTCCGTCACGCCTGCGGCGTGCCACCTTCCTCGTCAGAGGAAGGCTTTATTTTCATATAATCGTTAATTTGATAGCACCCGAAAGCAGTTCTGTTTTCGTTAATTACCTCGGCGGCAGCAAGCCGCCGCCCTACCGTGTCGAATATGATTTTACGCAAGAAAAAAGCAGGGTAATTGCTTACCCTGCTTTTTGTATTAGTTATTTTGCACGATTTGACGTCAGATTATATATCAATCCAGCCGTCTCCGCCGCCTTCAACAGGACCTGTGCCTACTGAAAGGGTGATTACGTCTTCTACTTCATAAACTGAAACGTCGAAATCAGGTGCGCTATAAATTTGTTTCATCAAATTTTCTCCTCTCAAGTTATTGTAATAATTATCTTTCGAACCGTTTCAGTTATGCTTTGAACGGATTTGCTGCAAGATAAGCAGTGCACGCGGTGGCAGCCGCAAAGCTATCACCAAATATTGAACTTTTTGATGAAAGAGAGTGATTGAAGTGGCAAAAGCAATCATGGTTGTGGGTACCATGTCCAACTCTGGCAAAAGCTTGTTAACTGCTGGCCTTTGCCGTGTGTTTAATCAGGATGGTTATAAGGTTGCTCCTTTTAAATCCCAGAATATGGCCCTGAACTCCTTTATTACCAAGGAGGGAGCAGAGATGGGGCGCGCGCAGGTTGTGCAAGCCGAGGCGGCTAATATCGAGCCCAGCGTGCTGATGAATCCCATTCTCTTGAAGCCCACCAGCGACAGTGGCTCCCAGGTTATTGTTAACGGTGAGGCCATTGGCACCATGAAGGCTCAGGAATATTATGCCATGAAGCACACTTTGCGTCCCAAGGTGCAGGAGGCCTTTGATAAGCTATCCAGCCAATACGATATCGTGTGCATTGAAGGCGCTGGCAGCCCTGCCGAAATCAACATCAAAAAGGATGATTTTGTGAACATGGGTATGGCGCAAATGGCTAAGGCCCCCGTGCTTTTGGTTGCTGATATTGACCGCGGTGGCGTGTTCGCCTCCATCTATGGCACCCTGATGCTGCTGGAGCCCGAGGAAAGGGCGATGGTGAAGGGCGTAGTAATTAACAAATTCCGCGGTGATGTGGAAATTTTGCGTCCCGGTCTGCGCATGATTGAAGAAAAAACCGGTGTGCCCGTAATTGGCGTGCTGCCCATGCTGAATGTGGATATTGAGGACGAGGACAGCCTTTCCGAGCGTATCAGCGGCCACAGCGAGGTTGATTTAATCGATATTGCTGTTATTCGCACGCCGCGCATGTCCAATTATACCGATTTTAATGTGTTTGAATTGATTCCCGGCGTTTCCCTGCGCTATGTGAAGAACGTGCGCGATTTGGGTAACCCGGATATGATTATCATTCCCGGCACCAAGAATACCATTGGCGACCTGAAATGGCTGCGTCAAAGCGGCATGGAGGCTGCTATTTTGAAGCATGCTTCCAATGGCACCGTTATTTTTGGTATTTGCGGCGGCTACCAAATGCTGGGCCAAAGCCTTTCGGACCCATACGGCGTGGAGGAGGGAGGCCAAATGCGCGGCATGGGGCTTTTGCCTTGCGAAACCACCTTCTCCAAAGAAAAAAGCCGTACCCGGGTTAGCGGGCAGGTTGTGGGGGCTGCCGGCTTTTTTGCACCGCTTGAAGGGGCGCAGTGCTCGGGGTATGAAATTCATATGGGGCGCACAGTGCCGGCAGGCGATGCGCCGGACCATTTTTTGCAGCTGACCGATGCAGCCGGCAAACAAACACGGGACGGGCTTTGCAGTGGTAATGTGCTGGGCAGCTATCTACACGGTTTGTTCGACGAGGGCGATTTTGCGGAGCGGCTTGTTGATTTGTTGGCCCAGCGCAAAGGCCTTTCCAAAGAAAATGCGCCAAAGGAAAGGTATGCAGAATATAAACAGCGCCAGTATGATAAGCTGGCATTTGAGGTGCGGCGCCATCTGGACCTGAAAAGGGTGTACCGCATTTTGCAGGAGGGAATTGAATGACACAAAAGCGGGGGCTTATTCATCTGTACTGCGGTGATGGAAAAGGAAAGACCACAGCTGCTAT
>SFRS01000203.1 GCA_004562175.1 bacterium
CTCGTTTACCGCCGCTGCGTCCTCAAGCATCTGCAAAAATTGCTGTCCATACCAGCCTAAATAAGCCTCGTCCGCCACCTTTTTTGGCACCACTAGCTCCGTGGGCTCGCTCATTTCTGTCAGGCAATCATAGAGCGCATCAAGATTTGCGCCGTAATATTCCGGCAAAGCTAGCGCCGTATGCAGATATTTATGCAGCATGGGAAGGCTGCGCATTTTTTCAATATCCAAAGTGATTTTTCTCATGGCGTAGCCCCCTTAATAAAGCTTGGTGAAGGTCTTATAATGGTCGCCTGTATAGTAAATCAGGCCATCATTGGAAAAAACAATGCGTTTGGCGTTGCGATTGCCCTTCACATAATCGATGTCGCATTCGGTCCATGTGCGCCCATTTTTCTTGGGCAGCAGCCCCTCGTAATTGCCATAGCGGTCGCCGCCGATGGATTTGCCGGGAGCAACCTTGTCCAAGGTGCCCTTGGTCTGCCAGCCCAGCTTTTTTGCCTGGTTTTTGGTGATGTAGTTGTGGGGCAGCTTAGCGAATTCGTTGATATAGGCAGCTACGTGCTCCTTATCGGTGTAGGCAGCACTTTCACTAATCTTCAGCTTACCGCTGTTGGCCTTCACGTTGGCAGCGGAATTAGCATTAGTGGTATCCTTCGCAGTCAGCTTTTTACTCTTATCTAGCTGTTGGGTATTCTTTTCTTTCTCATTGCCTATGGAAGCACTGACCTTAGTGCCGCCATCGTTAGAGGTCTTTTTAGATGCTCCGCAGCCAGTCATAACGCTCACTACTAAGAGCAGCGACAAAAGCAAGGCAAATATTTTTCTCACGGGACTCACGCTCCTTTTTTCATCTTAATACGATTCTATTATACAGTTTTTTTGACAGTTAAGGAAGAGGAGCGAGGAAAAACGCTGCAATACACTCGTACTGCAGCGTTAAAAATTATTCTATGCTTTTATCTTGCGTCACGACCATGGGTGTAAACAGGGAGCAGCTTGGGAGAAAGCTCGCCAGTCACGCCAGCCGCTTTTTCCTCAGCAGCATAGGTCTTCACATGCTCTAAGCTCAGCTTGCCCAAGGTCGTAGCCTTAGCTGCCTCCGCAGCCTTCGTGCCCGCAATGCGACCAAAGACGATAATATCCAAAAGGCTGTTGCCCATGAGGCGATTGGTGCCGTGAATGCCGCCCACAGCCTCACCAGCTACAAAAAGCCCCGGAATTTTCGTTTCCGCGTTCTTGTCAATCAAGATACCACCGTTTTGATAGTGCAAAGTGGGATAAACAAGAATAGGCTCCTTGCGCAAATCAATGCCGAATTTGGCGTACATGCGTAGCATACCAGGAATGCGCTTGGCAATCGTACCCTCGCCGTGGAGCATCTCAATCAAGGGCGTATCCAGCCACAGAGCCACGCCGTCCAAGGCCTTCACGCCCTTGCCGCGAGTAGTACACTCGCGGATAATGGAAGCCGCAGCCACGTCGCGAGTCTCCAGCGGATGCATAAAGATTTCGCCCTCGCTATTGACTAACTGGGCACCGATGGAGCGTACCTTTTCTGTTACCAGTGCGCCATAGATTTGCGCAGGATAGGCCACGCCCGTAGGATGGTATTGAATAGCGTCAGCGTAAATCAAGGGTGCGCCAGCGCGATAGGCCATTACCAGGCCATCGGCGGTGGCGCCGTAATGGTTGGAGGTGGGGAAGCCCTGATAATGCAGGCGACCGGCGCCACCGGTGGCCATGATTACAGTCTTGGCGCGGACTACCTTGTACTCATTGCTATCGTAGTCCAACAGCACCGCGCCGGCGCATTTGCCCTCCTCATCGAGCAGCAGCTCGATGGCCGGGGCAAACTCCAGCACGGGAATGCCACGATTCACAACCTCATCTCTGAGCACACGCATGATTTCAGCACCGGTATAATCGGCGCAGGCATGCATACGCTTGCGACTGGTGCCACCGCCATGGGTAGTTACCATGGTGCCATCCGCTTCCTTGTCGAACATTACGCCTAGCTTGCTCAGCCAATCAATGGCCAAGGGTCCCTTAGTTACCAGCTCTTCCAAAAGCTCGGGAATGTTCTTGTAGTGACCGCCGCCAAAGGCGTCCAAATAGTGGGTTGCTGGGGAATCGTTGGCCTTGTCGGCAGCCTGAATGCCACCCTCGGCCATCATGGTGTTGGCATCGCCCATGCGCAGCTTGGTTACCACCAGCACACTGGCGCCACCCCGCTGTGCCTCCAAAGCAGCGCTAGCTCCAGCGCCACCGCCACCTATAACCAACACATCCACATCATAATCAATGCGCTGCAAATCCAGCTCCACGCCCTCTAAGCGGCTTTTGCCCTCCAAAAGAGCTGCTAATTCCGTGGGCACCTTTTGTCCCTTGTTAGGACCAACCTCCAGCACCTTAAAGCCCTTGGCACTGTAGTCAGGATGGAATTCTTTCAGCAGAGCATCCTTTTCTTCCGCAGTGAAGCGTTCAATAGTAGCATGCAGGCGCTGTGCGCGAGTGGCCTCTACCTTGGCCATGGATTTTAACATATCTTCAGTAAATGCGCTCATGGTCTGCCTCCTATTTCTCAATCTCGCGTTTATTATACAGCTCCTTGATTTCCTCAAGAGGCATCTTCTTCAGCTTTTCCAACAGTGTTACATAATCGCCGTTTTCGATTTCAGCAACGCGCTTTTCTAGATGCTCGCACTTGGG
>SFRS01000204.1 GCA_004562175.1 bacterium
GCTTACCTTCTCTGGGGTCCACCAGCACCAGCTCGGACACAATCCCTTGAATAATCAGGCTATAGGCCACATGAGCACCCACGTGACCCAAACCAAGTACACCAACCTTTCTCATTTTCATAGTAAAATTCCTCCTCGTTTCCAAAAAATCCAAAAGAGCAAGCACCGTTAGCAGTAAGTGACGCCTTTGGCACTTGCTCTTATCCACTTATTTATCTAAAATCGGCAGAGTTGCAGAGGCATGTCCCATAATAGTAATGGTATAATCCTCCTTGCCTTGTTTAGCCAATTTTGCTTGCGCCAAATCCCAAGCCTCCTGCAAGGTTTTGCAGGGCACATGGCCTGTTTTACGCACGAAATCAAAGTTTTCCGGACGAGTAACAAGATAAGCGGTCACATCGTTCACAATACAACGGGATTTGAAGGCCACAAAGGCCGGAATGGTGAAGTTGGCACGAATGTCCTTTTCAAACTGCTCCATATCGTTGCGACTGAAGCAATCGGTGAAAATCGCCGGCTCCTTGATATCGGGGCAGTCCAAGGTGAAGATCATGATACCGCCCTTTTTCACGGCGAATTGGGCATTCATGTGGCATTTAGTTGCTTGGTACAGGTTCAAGTCCTTGGGATAACCACCGGCAGAAGCGATAACCACATCGGCCAATTGCTTGATGTGCACGCCGCTCATAGCCAGCAAATCCTTGCAGCCCTTCTCCCAAGCCTCATACCAATGACCGGCCACAATTTCACTGATTTCGCCATCAGGAGTGAAAACTGTGTTCAGCAAAAAGTCAGGATTTAACAAAGCTGCGCTTTCCTTCATATCCTGATGAATGGGATTGCCCTCCAAAAGGCTGGCATCGCAGGCCTTGTTGCAGCCGCCACCCTCAACCGGGGACATGGTCATGCAGTGGTTCAGCATGATGCTGTCATAAGCAGCCACACCGGGCATAACAGCTTTACGCCCGCCGCCAAAGCCTGCAAAGGGATGCAATGTTACAGCGCCGGTCAAGATTACTCTATCAGCGTTGGCAACGTATTTACTGATAGCCACCTCGTTACCAAAGGAGGTTTTGCCCAAGGACACCATATCCTCCTTTTTGCGGCTGTCATGCTGGATAATGCGCAGACGGCGTACCATTTCTTCGCCACACACAGTGATATCCTCTTCATGGGTGTGACCGCGATGGGTACCGGTAGCTACAACCACAGTGATATCCTCATCCTTCACACCCACACTGTTGAGCTCTTCCACAAGCACGGGCAGGAATTCCTTGGTACCGCACAGACGCGTAATATCGCTGATGACGATGGCAACAGTCTCGCCCGCTTTCACAATCTCGCGCAGGGGCTTGGTGCCAATGGGATTGCGAATAGCCTCCCTAGCAGCAGCAACAACATCTTGGCAAACAGTGGCAGCATTACCGTGTATATCATAAATCACATGCTCCTCCGGCAGCAACACCTCTTCTTGGCGCTGGCCGATGGGTAAAAAGTATTTCTTCATGCTTAGACCTCCAAAAAGATATATGCCTATTATACATTATTATAGCCAAAAATAAAAGGAGAATATCGAAAAAAGATACTCTCCTTAACAGTTTTTACTTAAAAATAATGCTTTACCAGCGCTTACTGTTACGCCAATACTCGCTGCGCAGCAAAGCCAAAGCGGTGAACAGCTCCAAGCGTCCCAAGAGCATGGCCAAAGCCATGGCAATTTTGGCACCTGCGGGCAGCTCCGTATAGGTGCCGGTAGCGCCAATGCTGCCAAAGGCCGGGCCCACCGAAGCCAAGCAAGAAGCAACGCCAAAGATGGCTTCCTCCGGTGCCACACCGCTAGCCGTGGTAACCAAGGTCAGCAATGCCACCACAAAGATGTACATGAAGAAGAAGCGACCAATGTTGGTTACGGTGGCCATGGACAGACGCACCTTGCTGTAATACACGCTCAAGAGCATTTGCGGATGCAGGGTGCGGCGCAGCTCGGCGGCAACTGTTTTGACTAAAACAATCAAGCGGCAAATCTTGATGCCACCGGCAGTGGAGCCGGCACAGCCACCTGTGAAAAACATCACGGCCAACATCATGCGAGCAAAGGATGGCCATTTATCGTAATCATCTGCCACGAAGCCCGTAGTACTAGCAAAGGAAGCCACGTGAAACAGCGCTGAACGGAAGCCACCTTCGATGCTATAGCCATTCGTCAAAATAATATTCAAGGCAATGGCCACCGTAAAACAGAGTACCATGACCACGTAAATCTTGAACTCCAAGTCCTCCCACAAAGCCTTTAACCCATTTTGGGTAACTTGATAGTACACAGCAAAGTTGCCCGCCGCTAAAACCATAAATAAGCTCAACGCATATTCGATCATGGGACTCTTAAAATGAGCCACACTGGCATTATAATCAGAGAAGCCACCTGTAGCAATGCAGGAGCAGGCATGGTAAACTGCGTCGTAAACGCTCATGCCCATGCCGCGCAGGATACCTGTAAGAATGATGGTCAGCAAAAGGTAGATATAAAACAGTGCGATGGCCGTGGTGCGAATGCGGGGCAAAATACGGCTATTGGAAAAGCCTGTTACCTCGGCATTGAAAAGGTACACGGCGCCGCTGGCAATTTGAGGCAGCAAGGCTACGAAAATTACGATGATGCCGATGCCACCAATCCAGTGGTTCATGGCGCGCCAAAAAAGCAAGCTC
>SFRS01000006.1 GCA_004562175.1 bacterium
TGGCAGTCGCGTGCCTGTATTAGATGATGTGCTTACTCGTGCAGGTCAGATGCTGGAGCAGGGAGCGCAAATTCTCGATATTGGCGGCGAGTCCACCCGCCCGGGCAGTGATAGCGTCGATGGGGAGGAGGAGCGGCGGCGTGTGCTGCCGATGGTGGCGGCACTGCGTAAGGAGTATCCTGAGGCGATCCTTTCTGTGGATACCTATCGAGCAGACACGGCGGAGGCAGCACTTGAGGCCGGCGCGGATATTATTAACGATATCAGTGCCATGGAAGCGGACCCCCACATGCTGGATGTGGCCGTGCGCACTAAGGCCCCGATTATTTTGATGCATATGCGTGGAACGCCGAAAAATATGCAGCAAAATTGTCAATATCAGGATGTGGTGCAGGAGGTTGCTGTGTATTTGGCAGAAAGGGCCCAGCTGCTGCGTGAGTGTGGCGTGGGCCGGGACAAGATTATTCTGGACCCGGGCATTGGCTTTGCTAAGGATGTTGAACAAAACCTGCGCTTGATGCGTGATTTGCACGTCTTGACTAGCTTTGGTTATCCAGTTCTTTTGGCAGCGTCCAGAAAGAGCACTATTGGTGCGGTGCTGGGCGGGGTGCCGGCGGATGAGCGTTTAGAAGGGACGATTGCCACTAGCTTACAGGCGGTGTACGCGGGGGCGCAGATGGTGCGCGTGCATGATGTACTCGAAAATGTGCGTGCGATTAGAATGCTAGAGGCAATATTACGTAAGTAGTTATCGCTCAAAGGTATTATGTTTGTAGGGATAGGATAAAATGCAATTTAATAATAATGTACACACTGCTTACGTGGCATTGGGCAGTAATATAGGCGACAAGGAAGGAAATTTGCGCAGGGCGTTGGAGCTTTTGCAGCAGCGCGGGGTGGAGGTTGTGAAGACTTCTACCTTCATTTGCACGGAGCCCTATGGGGTGACGGATCAGCCACAGTTTTTGAATGGGGCATGCGAGGTGCGCACTAGCTTGGCGCCGTTGGAGCTTTTATATACCCTGTTAGATATTGAGCGAGAGATGGGAAGGATGCGTTTGCGCCACTGGGGCGAGCGTAACATCGACCTCGATTTGCTCTTATATGAGGATGTGGTAATGAACACGCCAGAACTAAAGCTCCCTCATCCAGACATGCAAAATCGCGATTTTGTGTTGCTTCCACTTGCTGAAATTGCCCCAGCGCTAATACATCCGACTTTAAGAAAAAATATCAGCGAACTAGTAATTTGTTTATCACCGCGAACGCGCTGATAACAAATTACGGATTTGCAGAACTATTAAAAACATAAAATGAAAATGAGTAAATGGGTAACAGCCAGCGAGCTTTCTTGCGAGCAGGATGTTTCTCAATTACGAATTTCTATATGCAACAAAAAAGGACAGACCATAGGCACTCCAACCTAAGCCTGTCCTCTTATTTTGCGCAAAAGCTCAATCCCAACGCTTGAGCATATCCTCGATAATCTCCTTGTTGGTTTTGCGACGCTTCTTCTCATAATTGCGGAAATTATTGTCTCGGTGGTCCGTGGAATAATCCGCGTAGTCAAAATCATCGTAGCCCCTGTCATAGCTACGATTGTAATCACCATGGCCGTCGTCAAAAAATAGCGGTAATTTAGTTGCATAATTGTAAGTAAAAGTGTACATAATTCCATCCTTTCTTGACTAACATTATATGCGTGGCCTGCCTTTTTGTCAAATGCAAAAGAGAAAAGAAAAATTTGTAAAATTTGAGTTAACGGGCTTGAATATGCTTCGTGAATGTGATATAGTATACACTATATTAAGGAATGACCTCTAAATCAAGTATAGTATATTGAAAATTATAATTGACAAAGGAGCTATGAAAAAATGGAAAAAGACAAAGCATTCTTACTGTGGTTTGACCAACTGGAAAGAAAAGACGTGGCCATTGCCGGCGGCAAATCCTCCTCCTTGGGTGAATTGACCTCCCATGTGGACGTACCCGTACCCTATGGCTTTGCAACCACTGCCTGCGCTTACAGATATTTCTTTGAAAAAACCGGCCTCTATGAGGAAATCAAAAACCTGATTGCTGGTCTGGATGTGGACAACAGCGCTCAGCTGCGCGAGGTTTGCGCCAAGATTCGCCAAGCCATCATGGACAAGGAAATGCCTCAGGACCTGCAACAACTGATTGCCGAAGCTTATGAAGAGCTGGGCAAAAAGGTTGGTCAAGCTGACCCCTTCGTAGCAGTTCGCTCCAGCGCTACCGCTGAAGACCTGCCGGACGCTTCCTTTGCCGGCCAACAAGACACCTACCTGAACGTAAAAGGCGCTGCTACCATCGTAGCTAAGGTTAAGGAATGCTATGCTTCCTGCTTTACCGACCGCGCTGTTTACTATCGTGAAAAACAAGGCTTTGACCATCTGGACGTAGCTCTGTCTGCTGCCGTACAAATGATGGTATTCTCCAAGGCTGCCGGCGTAATGTTCACCGTTAACGTTGCTACAGGTGATGACAAGAACATCCTCATCGAGGGCGCATGGGGCTTGGGCGAGTACGTTGTTCAAGGCACTGTAACTCCTGATAACTATACCATTAACAAGGCTTCCGGCGCAATCATCGAGAAGAATGTTAATGCTCAAGATATTAAGCTTGTTCGCAAGGCAACCGGTGACTGCGAGGAAGTAATGGTTCCCTTGGATGAACAAAACGAGCAAAAGCTGACCGATGCACAAATCAAAGAGTTGGCTGAATGCGCCAAGAAAATTGAAGCTCACTATGGCTGCTACATGGATATGGAATGGGGCGTTGACGAACGCGACAACAAGGTTTACATCCTGCAAGCCCGTCCGGAAACTGTTTGGAGCCGTCGCAATAAAGAAAATGGTGGCGCACCGAAAGAGGAGAAGAAAGTGACTACTGACCGCAAAGTAATTGTTAAAGGCTTGCCTGCTAGCCCTGGTAACGTGGCTGGCCGCGTACATGTAATTTTGGATCCTTCCCGCATCGACGAGTTCAAGGAAGGCGAAATCCTGGTAACCGAAATGACCGCTCCCGACTGGGTACCGGCTATGAAGAAGGCGAAAGCTATTGTAACCGATAGCGGCGGAATGA
Source organism: bacterium (assembly GCA_004562175.1). Classification (GTDB taxonomy): domain Bacteria; phylum Bacillota; class Negativicutes; order Acidaminococcales; family Acidaminococcaceae; genus Phascolarctobacterium_A. The sequence continues at coordinate 3,106 of SFRS01000006.1, forward strand.
CCTGCCACGCTTCCATCGTATCCCGCGAGCTGGGCATCCCCTGCATCGTTGGCACCAAGAGCCGTGGCGAAGCTGCAACCACCACCATTCCTGATGGTATTGATGTAACCATTGACGCAACTCATGGCGTTGTATATGAAGGTATTATCGAAGAGCCCAAGACTGAACAACCGGCCGCACAACAGGTTGTGGCTGCTGCTGAATATTTCCCGCCCACCGGCACCAAGATTTACATGAACTTGGGTGACCCCGAGCTGGCAGAAAAATACAGCACCCTGCCCTGCGATGGCATTGGCCTGATGCGTGAAGAGTTCATTTGGACCACCTACATCCATGAACATCCCCTGTACTTAATCAAGATTGGTCAACCGGAAAAGGTTGTGGACCAACTGGCTGAAGGCATTCGCCAAGTTTGCCAAGCTATGGCTCCGAGACCGGTTACCCTGCGCTTCTCTGACTTCAAATCCAGTGAATATCGCGATTTGAAGGGTGGCGACGAATTCGAGCCCTATGAACCCTCCGCTCTGTTGGGCTGGCGCGGTGCTTCCCGTTACTATGACCCCAAATATATCGAAGCCTTCAAGCTGGAATGCATGGCTGTTCGCAAGGTACGCGAAGAGTTCGGCCTGAAAAACCTGAATGTCATGATTCCCTTCTGTCGCAACGTAGAAGAGTGCGAAAAGGTTGTAGCTATTATGGCTGACTGTGGCCTGCGCCGTGGCAAGGACTTCAAGGTTTGGCTGATGGCTGAAATTCCCTCCAACATCATTTTGGCCGACCAATTCAACAACTATGTCGATGGCTATTCCATCGGCTCCAACGACCTGACCATGTTGGTACTGGGCTGCGACCGCGACAACGACACCGTATCCCATATCTATGATGAGCGTAATCTGGCAGTTCGCCGCGCTATTCGTCACCTGATTGATGTTGCTCACAAGGGTGGCAAGACCGTATCCATCTGCGGCCAAGCTCCCAGCGTATATCCTGAATTCTGCGAGTTCTTGATTAAGAGCGGCATTGACAGCATGTCCGTAAATCCCGACACCGTGAAGTTCACCAAGAAGCTGGCTGCTCAAATCGAGCAACGCATCATGCTGGACGCTCTCACCGGTCGTGGTCGTCAAGACGTGGAAGACCTGAACTGGTAATTAAATAAGAATTTTCTAAAAACTATTGACAAAGAAACCTTAATGGTTTATACTAAGGTCAACACAAGAAAATAGTGAAGAGCTTTGAGGCTCCTGTATTGCGATTTGTAGTACAGGAGCCTTTTTGTTTCTTCACCTTTAGCAAAGGAGATGCTGCTTATGGACTATTATTTATTGGCTTTCGCTTTAGGCTTGGCACGCCATTGTTATACGGACCTGCGCTACATGCTACTCTATGACAGCACCAATTGCTTTTTGCTCCTTGTGGGGCTTGGGCGTGGCTGGCAACAGGGGATGCTGGAGCAGGCATGGCAGGGCGCAGTTGTACTGGGTGGACTCATGCTGCTCATATATTATGCTAGTCGTGGAGGTATGGGCGAGGGCGATGTGAAGCTGGCTGTTGTTTTGGGACTTTGGCTGGGCGTGCAGCAGGGCTTGGTGTGTCTTTTATTGGCCTTCACCAGCGGTGCTTTATTGGGTGGAGTATTGCTGCTTTTGCAGCATGTCCAGCGAAATACTCAGCTACCCTTTGGCCCCTGCTTATGTTTCAGCGGGCTGCTTGCTTATATGTATGGCAGTGATTTGGTGACTTGGTATGAACAATTTTTGTAAAAGCCGGCCTTAGAGACTGCTGAAATTGTTTGTTTTTTGCGAGGTAGAAAAATATTTTTAGGAGGATTTGTTATGGAAGAGCAGGAAAAGACGTTGAAGGTGCTGCGGCGTTTGCGTTGTCATTGGCAGCACGAAGGACGCAAAAGAAAGCAGCTGGTGCTGCTATATGTAGGTAAGGAGTTGGTTCAAAGTAGCTGTTGGCAAGCAGATTGTTGCCTGTGGCAAAAGGAGAAAACCTTGGAGGTGCCATGGGAGGAGGGCTGTGATGCTTGGTGGCAGGCGCTGGAGGAGGCCTTGCAGGACACTTTTATTTGGGCAAGAGTGCCGGAGATGGTGGACACGATTGTTGTTTTAGAGGAGGAGCTAGTATTGAGCGAACAGCTGGAGCTGCCCCAGCTCAGGGAAAAGGAGCTGGTCCAGGCGGTGGCTTGGGAGGCGGAGCAGCTGGTACCCGGGCAAGGGGAGGACTATAATACCGCCTTCGCCGTGGCGGAGGCGGCTGGGCAGAACGTGCAAATCCAGCTTTGGGCCTGGCCTAGAGAGCAGGTAGAGCGTGTATGTAACCTAGCGATGGGACTACACTTGCGTTTGCAGGCTCTTTTGGTGGGCATGAACAAGGAAAAGGTGCAATGGGCTTGGTACAAGGGCTACAGCTTGAAAAATTGGAGCTTATTAGAAGATAAGGCATGCTGGCTTCACCAAGCAGAGCGGCTTGTACAGTCCCATTATCCGCGACGTTTTTTGAGCTTGTGTGTAGCCTTTAGCTTGGGGCTGTATCTGATTGCTGAAGGCGCTTGCTGGTTGGCGCAAAGAAGTCTGAATGAAAATGCTCAAGCACTGGCTCAATACGCGGTGTGGGAGGAGCGTCTGCAGCAAAGCCATCGGCTAGAAGGGACGCTGGCGAAATATCGCCAGCTGGATAAAAAGGTGCGGGAGCAGTCCACCCAGATGAGCAGCAGCGTGCAGCGGCTTGGGCAAAGCGTCAGCGTAGGCTGTTGGCTAGAGCTGCTGCGGGGGGATGCAAGAAGTAGGGAGTGGCAGCTGGAGGGAGCAAGCTACCAACCGGAAGCATTAAGTCGACTTGTGGATAATTTGCAGCAGGACCCCAAGCTAGGAAAGGTACATTTGCAAAATAGCCAGCAGCAGGGTGCAAAGCTGTCTTTTAGTCTAGTGGTAAAGGAAAAATAAGATGAGTAAAAGCAAAGATTTACTAGGGCAGCAGGTGCTTGGACGGCGCGGGCTGGGAAATATGCTCTCCTTGCTTGGTGGACTTGCTGTGCTGTGCTTCACCACAATTACGGTGGCTTGGCCTGCCTACGGACAGCTGCGTGAGCTGTGGGACGAGGGCAGGCAGCAGAAGGAACAGCTGCAAAGGCTGCAGCAATTCGCTGCCCAGCATGCTGATTACAAAGCCTATGAAGAGGCCAAATATAAGGAATTAGTACAGCTCAAGCAGGGTCTACAGCAGCTGGGTGACAGCAACCAGCTGCTGGGCAGGCTGCAGCTTCTTTCCACCAAGCAGGGCTTAGTGTTGAAAAACATGCAGGTGTTGACAGAGAGTAAAGATAAGACAAATGAACAAAGCAAAGCGGGGGCGAAGCAAGGGGGACAGGCCAAGGGAAGGAGCACTACCCCAGTCCTCACGAGCATGCAGCTAAAGCTGGAACTGATAGGAGATTATTTTGCCCTTTTGCGTTGGCTCAAGCAGGTGGAAAAGCTCAAGCTGGCAGTGCAAAGCGTGGAAATCAAGGGGCAGGGGGTCGGGCTTGTGAGCGCCAGTCTCGTGCTCCGCTGTCCCATTATTATTTTGTAAAGGCAAAAGAAAAACGCCACCCGTGGGTGGCGTGCAGCTTGTTACGGTGTTTCCAAAACAAAGGCTAATCGAAAAATGTCGTAGCCTGTAATTAAGAGGGAAATGATACTTTTTATTTATCTAATTTCGCGTGCTCTTTAAAGGCAGTGCCGAATTGGGTGTATTCCAGCTCTGCTCCCCTAAGGTCCGCATAATCCAGCACGGCTCTGTCCAAAAGGGCGCGGTTCAGCTTGGCATGCTGCAAATCGCTGTGGCCCAGCTTGGCACTGCGCAAATCGGCACTGGTCAAATTGGCCTTGGCCATGTGGGTGCTGTACATGTTGGCGCCATAAAAGCAAGCGTTGGGCAGGCTGGCCCTGCGGAGCCAGCTATAGGGTAGGCTGGCATGACTAAAATCTGCGTAATCACCCTGAACGCCATCCAACACTGCTTCCTGGATTTGGGCATAAACAAGGCTCACATTGAGCAGCTTGCTCCCTTGGAGCTGGCTGCGAAAAAGCTGGGATCTATCCATTTTCGCATTAGTAAAATCTGCATCCGTAGCTTGGGCATAGCTAAAATCAGCATCGGTCAAATCCGCATCACGCAGACGACTGCGATGGAGAATGGCACTGCGAAAAACAGCATTATGCAGCTGGGCCTTGTCCAAATTGGTGCCGTCCAAGCGTGCTTCGGTGAAGTCCGTGCCGGCAAAATCACGTCCCGAAAGGTTGTAACCGGACAGGTCGGCGCCGGATAAATCACCACCAGGGCAGCTGGCACCCTTTTGCACAGCCTCTAAATCAGCATTATTGTAGGCCAGGGCCGATTGCAAGCCCAGCAGGGGCAGCAGCGCCGCAGCAATACTAAAAATCATAAATTTCTTGCTAAGCATTTTTTCAACCTGCTTTCACATCAAGCTTCGTCTAAAAGCTTTTCCAAATCACGTGGGTCATCGGGCAAAGCATCAATGATTTTCCAAGGCTTGCATTGGTCAAAATCCTCACGCTTGTAGCCAGAGCCATCAAGTACAATCAAGCAACGGGAACCAATGGAATGGGCACATTTTACATCATTGGGCGTGTCGCCGATGAAAAACATTTGCTCAGGGGAAAAGCATTGGTTATGCATCAGATAAAAACGTGAGAAGGCAATACGCGCTAGTTCATCACGCTTTTCGCTGACCTCCCCAAAAACGCTGTGGTCAAAGGAAAAATACTTGTCTAAATGATAATAGGCTAGCTTTTCTTGGGCACCGGCGCGAGTATTGCCCGTCAGCAGGCAGTTGAGATACCTGCTTTGTGGCTGGCTAAAATACTGCAGAGTTTTTTCCACATTCTTAAGAACACGACCCTTGTGCAGGGGCAGCTGCTTGGGGAGCTCCATGTGATAACGAATGAGTAGTCCTGCGGCCTCGGCACTGCTGCAGCGCCCTCTGAGCCTGGTAACCACGGATTTAATAATATCCGAGTCCGTGCGCCCGGCCAGGCTTTGGGTAAAGTCGAAAGCATCTAAAAAATAATAATCCTTGATTACGTTAATCATGGCATCCTTGCCGGCGCCACCGGTGAGCACCAAGGTGCCATCCACATCCCACATGAGATATTTCATGTAATAAACCTCCCTTGAATTGGGGAATCAAAGCAATGCATAGAAAAAAGCTGCCACTGGGGCAGCCTTATCTTCTTGCGACAAAATTAGATAGAGCGGGGCTTCATCATCATCTTTTTCAGCTTACTGCCCATGCTGCTAGTCATATTTTTGGTGCGGCGAATGAATTTGATTTTAGAGCGATGGGTGGGCTTCATATCATTCTTGCTGCCAAAGTCGCCACGATCCAAAAGCGTGATTTTGGATTTGTCCGCATCGAAGGCTTCCCGCAGATTGCGCGCCAAGGCGGCAGGGTCAGCATCAGCGGAGCAGGTAAAAATATCACAGGTCATAAAACCCATTTCCGGATACACATGCAGCGTTACATGGCCCTGTTGGCAAATAGCAAAAAGGGAATACTCCTTGGCTCCCTCCTCCTGATTGCAAACAATCTGTTGGCAGTGCATGGAGAATTGCTCGCAGCCCTTACGCAGCAATTCCTCAGCCACAGCCGGAACAGCGATTTCTTCCGTACCACAATTATACATATCAATGGCAATTAATTTACCAAGAAAATTCTTCGGTTTCACATTTACACCCCTAAAAAATAAAATAAGTAAATAGCGGCCCTCCGGGTGGCTTTCTTGCAGACCTCGGAAGCTCGCTTACCCTTATATTATAGCTAAATTTTTAAAGCATGTAAAGCTAAATGCTCTCCCGAATGGGTATTTTGTGCTATAATATGTAGAGAATAGTAAAAACACTTGTTTTCTCGGCAGTGCAAAAAGTTTTTTATTGGTGGTGAAGCTATGGAAAAGCAGGAGGGCGTTGTATCCGACATCGTTTTTCAAAGCGATGATGGCATGTACAGCGTGCTGCGTTTAGAGAATAAAGCCTTGGGCAAATTCACAGTGGTCTATCGGGGACCGGCACCCTATTTGGGAGAGCAAATCAGCGTGGAGGGCCAGTGGGTGGAGCATGCTCGCTTTGGCCAGCAGTTCAATGCGACCTCCCTGCAGGTGATGCAGCCCACCTCGGCAGCAGGCATGGAGCGCTTTTTGGCTTCCGGCGCTTTGCCGGGAATTGGTCCCGTTATGGCTACACGCATCGTGGAGATGTTTGGCAGGGAAACCCTAGAGGTGCTGGAGCTATACCCGGAGCGCTTGGCCAAGGTCAAGGGCATCAGCGCCAAAAAGGCTGTAGCTATTAGCGAGGCCTATCAGGCCTTGTCCGGCCTTAGGGAGCTTATGCTGTTTTTGGAATCCAATGGCGTTTCCAGTGGTTATGCAGCCAAGCTCCAAGCAGTTTACGGCAATACTGCCATTACACGTCTCAAGGAAAATCCCTATAGCCTTGCTCAAGATGTGGTGGGCATTGGCTTCAAAACAGCGGATCGAATTGCCATGGCCATGGGTATGGAGCATGATTGTCCGGAAAGGCTCATGGCCGGCATCAGCTACGCTCTGATTTCGGCAGCGGGAGCAGGGCATACCTGCGTACCTGAGGAGCTCCTAGTGCGGGAAACTGCGCGGGTGCTGGTGGTGGAACGGGAGGCTGTGCAGCAGATTTTCAACGAGCTGCTGCAAAAGGACAGACTGCGCATGGAAGAAGTTGGCGGTGTGCGCTTCATTTATCCGGAATACTTGTATCGAGCCGAGGTGCAGACAGCGCGCCGTTTGTTATATTTGCGGGATCAGGCTAAGCCCATCACGAGGGTGAATGCCGACGATGTTATTGCTGCGTGGGAGCGGGAGGCCGGCATCAAGCTGGCCGACGCTCAAAGGCAGGCTATTTATACAAGTCTTGAGCATGGTGTTTTCGTGTTGACAGGCGGTCCCGGCACTGGTAAAACCACCGTGGTCAAGGGTATTTTGAATGTGCTGGAAAAGGCTGGCTGTCGCATTCTTTTGGCAGCGCCCACGGGGAGAGCGGCCCGCCGTTTGGCCGACTCTGCCGGACATCCGGCGCTGACGGTGCACCGATTGTTGGAGTACCAGCCCTCTGGCGATGGACTTTATTTTGGCAAAAACGACGAGGACCCCTTGGATGCGGAGGCCATTATTATTGACGAAGCCTCTATGCTGGATATCAATTTGACCTATCATTTGCTCAAGGCAGTGCCGGGTGGTTGTCGCCTGATTTTCGTGGGCGATGTAGACCAGCTGCCCTCTGTGGGGGCCGGCTCGGTGCTGCAGGACATGATTCGCTCCGGTAAAATGCCCGTGGTGCGCTTGGAAAACGTTTTCCGCCAAGCGGAGGTGAGTCCCATTGTCCGCAATGCCCATAAAATCAATCATGGGCAAATGCCGGAATTTCTTGCAGGACCGAGCAGCGAGTTCGCACTGCAGGAATTCACTGACGAGCCAGCGGCAGCAGAGTTTGTGGCCCGCACCTATGCGGAAATGACCAGGGATGGGGATTGGCGTCGAGTGCAGGTGCTGACACCCATGCATAAGAGCCCTTGTGGCGTGCAGAATTTAAACAAGCTGCTGCAGCAGTATATCAATCCACCCAGCGCGACCAAGGCCGAGGTCAGCATCCCTGGTAACGTGCTGCGCGTAGGTGACAAGGTTATGCAGATTCGCAATAACTACGAAAAGGATGTTTTCAATGGTGACATCGGTCGCGTCTACAAAATCGAGGGTAAAACAGTGACGGTGGCCTATCCGGAGCGTCCTGAGGGAGATTTTGTTTCCTATAGTCAAGGAGAGTGCGAGGAGCTGCAGCTGGCCTATGCCATGAGTGTGCACAAATCCCAGGGCAGTGAATATCCCTGTGTGATTTTGCTCATGGTTCCCAGCCATTATGTGATGCTACAACGCAATTTGTTATACACTGCTGTAACCAGAGCCAAGCAAAGTGTATTGGTTGTAGGCAGCAAGCGGGCCGTGCTAACCGCAGTGGAAAATGACAAAACTAGGCGTCGGCACAGCCTGTTGGCGGAAAGGCTGCAGGAGAATTTGGAGGTCTTTTGATGCTCAAGGAATATGGACGAGCAATGGCATATTATGCACGGGTGGTGCGGGAGCTGATTTTCCCGCGCCATTGTGCTGTCTGCGGCAACGTCATCGACACAGGTTATCTGTGCCCTGAATGCCGCAAGGGTTATCTATTACAAAAATATGTGCAGTATGAGCCACGGGAGGAGTATTTAGCAGGGCAGGCAGAGCCCATGGCCTGTGATGTGCTCAAAAGTGTACTTTTGCTATATAAATATGATGGCATGCTCAAGGATGCTTTACATGAGATAAAATTCAATGGGAACGCTGCTTTACTGCCGCTGCTTAGAGAAGAGGCGGAGGCAGGTCTGCCCGCCGCCAAGCTGCGCTGGCTGGGGCAGTACGATGTGATCACCTGCATCCCCACTAGCCCCGAGCGCAGAGCGCGTAGGGGCTTCGACCTGCCAAAAGCGCTGTTTGCGCCCTTACTGGAGCAGCGTGGGGGCGAATTTCAGAGTCAGGTGCTGGAGCGAGTGCGTTCCACAGCGCCCCTCTTTGAGCTGGCGCCCCAGGAGCGGCGCAGCGAGCTAGCCGGTTGCTTTGCGCTGAGCCAGTCGGCTCAGCGACTCATTGCCGGCAAGCGCGTACTGCTCTGCGACGATATTTACACCACCGGCAGCACCATGGCGGAGGCCGCCGGGGTGCTGCTGGGGGCGGGAGCAGCGGAGGTGCATGGGTTGGCCTTGTGCGCCGCTAGCTCGCACTGGTGACGTGTGTCAAGGTGCGCGTCATAAAGCACCATCTACATAAAATGATTAAAGAGGAAAGCTAATGTTACTTAAGCTGAAACAATTTTTAAAGCAAGAAACAGTGCTCTGTGTGGCGCTGCTCTTGGCTGCGACGAGCAGCCTTTTTGAGCGCCCCAAGCTAGGATATATTGATTTTGCTGTGCTCAGCATTCTGCTGAGCTTGATGCTGGTGGTGGCCGGACTAAAAAGCGTCAGCTTTTTGGACTGGACGGCGCGCCAGCTTTTGAGGCGCTGCGCCAGCTGGCGCAGCGTGGTGCTGGCCTTGGTGGGCATAACTTATGTATCCAGCATGTTTGTTACTAATGACGTAGCCTTGATTACCTTTGTACCCTTGGCCATCATCATTGGCAAGGCCTTGCAGCGGGACGTGGCGCGGGTCATAATCTTGCAGACGCTGGCCGCCAATCTTGGCTCCATGGTGACGCCACCGGGTAATCCCCAAAATCTTTTTCTATATGCACACTATAATTACACGGCCAGCAGCTTTTTTGCGGTGATGCTTATCCCGGGACTGCTTTCCATAATCTTCTTGGGCATTCTCATTTGGCGTGGCAGGGACCAAAAGCTGCAGCTGGACCTGCCGGAGCAAAGCAAGCCTGATGTGCTGCAGACAGCATTGCTGCTCCTGCTTTTGGCAGTGAATATCGCTGCGGTGTTGCATTGGGTGGACAAAACCATCGCCTTGGGGATTACCGTGGCTTTTGTGTTGCTCAGGCAGCGGCGGTTGCTTTTGGAGGTTGACTACAGCCTACTCGTGACCTTTGTGGGCTTCTTCATTTTCATAGGCAACATCAGCCACACCAGTCTCGCTTTACAGCTGAAGCAATCACTTTTGGGAACGGCCACAGGTACCTATGTGGCAGGCCTGCTGGCTAGCCAATTCATTAGCAACGTGCCGGCAGCCATGCTTCTCGCGGGACTCACCTCGGAGGCGGACGCCTTGCTTTTGGGAGTAAACGTGGGCGGACTAGGGACCTTGATCGCCTCCATGGCCAGCGTGATTTCCTACAAGCTCTTCGTGGCAGAGCATCCCTATCAGGCTGGCACTTATCTGCGCACCTTTTTGTATTATAATTTTGCCGGACTAGTGCTTTTGGGCCTTTTGACCTACGTGCTAGTGTTGTAAGAATTATTACACTCTTTGTTTACAATTCTGCCATCCTTTCTTGGGAGACGTATGTTATAATATAAATAACAAAAAGCCCATGATAAATATTCTACGAGCTATTAGCAAAGCTGAAGCTAGTGAAATAAACGGCAGTAGCGAGAAATTCTGAGCAGGAATAAGGAGTGAGAGCCCATGAGTTATGCATATGATAGGGTATATTTGGACAAGGCGCGCATTGCTTTAGGCCGCATGCTCGATTTTGCGGTGTACAATTTGAAATACGAAATCAGTGAGTTCTTTGACCTTTTCGTAAAATCCAGTGTGGCCAGGTACTTCTGTAAACGAGAAATAGAGAAGATTACCTCCAAATCCGGCGAAGAGCTGGCCTACGAGGTTTTGGATAGCAATGGTATCAATATGCTGCGTATTAAGCCCAATTATGTAAGCTCTAGCAGCGAGGAATATTGGACTGGCTGGGCGGTGGCCTTTTATCAATGGCAAAAGGGCATGAGCTTTGCCGAGCTGGTGCGCCATGTTCCCATCGACAAAATCACCAAGCTGTACGCCACCTATCATGAGATGGATATTCGCCAATTTTGCGAGAAAATGGATAGCATGTACCAGCTGAATGTAGGCTGAACAGAATAATTGCAATAAAAATGCTTGGGAGGCAGAAGTGCTTTCCAAGCATTTTTTTGTGCATAGAGTATGGTATAATATGAAGTAATATAGAGAAATAATGTAGATGTAGTTTTTTGTTATGACGTGTGTGAAGAAAGAGAGTAAAGCTATGGCTAAATTGTTTATTACACCCTTAGGAAGCAGTTGTCGCACCAAATTTTGCGATGAACTATAAGTCTTGGAATACGGTGTAGGCGCCATCGTGTTGCCCAATCGTATTGTAATGGATGATGTGCGCAGGCACTATACTAATGTGGAGACTGTTGGTATCGATACCTTAGCTACCAAGCTATTGAACTTGAACGGTTACGTAACGTTTCACCAAATCAACAGACGTAGCCAAGAGCTTATCGTGGCGGATTTTCTCAATACTTTAGTTGAGCAAAAGCAGATGGACTATTTTGGTGAGCTTGTAGCAAAGCCAGGATTTGTCAAGGCTATGACTTCTT
>SFRS01000205.1 GCA_004562175.1 bacterium
TAAGCGAGGGAAAAACCATGAACGAAAACGATACAAAAGTAAACAACCAAGCTACTGCCAGCAGTGCGGATAAAATTTTGCAAGCGGCCACTAAGCTCTTTGCCCATGACAATTTCAGTGCTGTATCCATCAAGCAGATTGCGGCAGCCAGTGGCGTCAACAGCGCTCTGATCTCCTACTATTTCGGTGGCAAGAAGAATTTATATCAGGAAGTGCTTTATACTGAGGCTGATAAGTTTCTAAAGCTGCAGGAGAAGGTGCGCGCCCGCATGGAGTCGCCTTTAAAACGTCTGCGTAGTTATGTGGACACTATTGCGGAAATGCAGCTCCAGCATCCCTATAATATGCATCTGATTTATCGTGAGCTTTTAAGTCCCCAGCCCATGTTCGAAAACTACGTGAAGAATCGCCTGTATAAAATTCACCAATTCATGTCCGAGCTGGTGAACGAAGCCATCGAGTGCGGCGAAATTGTCACGGCCATCAAGCCCACCCACGTGGCCTTTACCTTGGAGGGCATCATTATGTTCTTCTTTTTGACCCAAGGCCAAATCCGCCAAATCGGCAACTTCGACCAGCGCTCCGAGACAAATTATCTCATGGAAGCATTGGATTCGTATCTATCGTCGTTGAGTAAGTAAAAAAATTCCTCCACCGCAAGCGGTCCCCCTCCCTTTTAAAAGGGAGGCTTCCTACTAATTTACCATAAAATAACTTCTAAGCAAAAACCTCCTATTGTACACCTTCATTGTACTTTAGGAGGTTTTTATACTGTAATGAACAAATAGTATATCACGAACGAGCTGCAATTTTTAGCAAATGAGTGGCTGGTACAATAGAAGCAAGCGTTTCGAAAACCTAAAGCTTTCTGCGAACAGATAGGACACCGCAGCTTCGTGATTGTACCCCACGAAATTTGCGTTATCCCCAAAGGGACAGCTCCCTGCACAATTTCTGCTGCGTGCGAGGCACTTGCATAAATTGGCGACTCGCTTGAGAAACTCACCGCGAGCGATTGATATACCGTTTGTTTCTTATAGCTTTACATTCTCTCTTTCAAAATGTCCGCTGCCGCACAGAGTGCTACAATCATGGCACTCGGTCTCGGCGGACAACCCGGTACCGCAATGTCAACAGGCACCACGTCGCTCACCTTGCCCACAATCGCATAGGTAGAGCCGTAGGTTGCACCCCCTGCGGCGCAAGCGCCGCAGGCCATCACAAGGCGCGGCTCCGGCATAGCAGCGTAAGTCATGCGCAAAGCCTGCTCAAGGTTGCGCGTAACAACGCCCGTCACCATAATCATATCCGCATGACGAGGCGAAGCCACAAAGGCGATGCCGTAGCGATGCAAATCATAGACGGGATTGCTCGTGGCACCCATCTCAAAATCGCAGGCATTACAGCTACCTGCGTCCACATGGCGCACATGCAGGCTGCGTCCCAGCTTGGCCGTCACGGCCTCGCTCACCGCCGCCTGGCTTGCCACAAGAATCTCTGCCAGTGCTTCTTTATTACTGTGGCTCAAGGCCTTGGCAGCACAAGCCTCCACGCACTTGCCACAGAAAATGCATTTTTTATAATCAATCTCCGGTTTACCATCCACCATGCTCAGCGCCTGCACCGGGCAAGCTGCCGCGCAGGCTCCACAGCCGTTGCACTCGCCACTGCATTGCAGCTGACCACGCATACGAGGATGGCCGGTTGTATCAATATTTTCCGTAGCACATTTGCCAGCAAAAATTGCTTCCAATAGCTTTAACATCTTGCCACCTCCTTAGCGGTCTATGCAGGCATAGCATAGCTCAAAGCTTTTGTTAATCAAGGGAAAGTCCGGAATAATGTCACCCTGCACCGCCACTGTCAGTGCCGGCCAATTGGGATAGGAAGCGGAGCGAATGAAGCTGCGGTCAATGCGCCCATTCTCATCCAGCATCAGCCAATGAATATTGTCCCCGCGTGGAGATTCGCTGATGCCCCAGCTGCCTTCCAAGGTCCGCAGCTGACCCAAATCCACTGCCAGCTCTACCTCTGCATTGCGGCGCAGCTTGCTGATCACTTGACGCACGATTTTCAGGCTCTCGCGCACCTCGCCCACGCGCACCTTGATGCGCGCTTCCACGTCGCCGCTGGTCTCGGTCACTACCTCGAAATCCAGCTCGTCGTAAATGCCAAAGCCCATGTCCTTGCGACTATCACGAGTCATGCCGCTGGCCCGGGCGCCCACGCCCACCATGGCCAAGTCAAAGGCAGTGCCTTCGCGAACAATGCCCGTGGTACGAATGCGGTTGACGAAGTTGGCCTGCTCCCACATGATGTGCACCATGTCGGCGTAAACCTTTTCCACTTCCTTCAGCACATCGAGAATTTCCTCCAGCTGCTTTTCTTCCACATCCATGGCCACGCCGCCAGGGATTACCAGACCGCGCAGGAAGCGATTGCCGGCAATGAGCTCGTTGAGCTGCTGCAAATATTCCTTCATGCGGGCACCCATGCTGATGACTGGAGAAAAGCCTACACCGGCACAGATATTGCCCGTGTCACCCACGTGATTATAAAGGCGCTCCATTTCCAGAGCCAAGGTACGGATGAGCCAAGCACGATAAGGCACCTTAGCCTCGCTCAGCTTTTCCACTGCTTGGCAGAAGCTCAGGGTATTGGCCACGCTGCAAGCACCACAAATGCGGAAATGGCCGGGCTCGATAATACCTGCGTGGATAGGACCAACAGGAACCTCGAACAGGCCCTCGCCGGCGGAGGTCATCATCTCAAACTCACGGTGTCCGTGGCAATCACAGTCCACTGCAACCTCCTTGCGCAGGGGATGAAAGCCTTCTGGGAAGCTCTCGTGCAAAACTAACGGACGCAAATCAGGATGTCCTTC
>SFRS01000206.1 GCA_004562175.1 bacterium
TGACAAGGAAGCAATTTTTGCCCAAAGTCATTTGGCTACCTGCTCTGCCGCTAATGCCTTCCGTGCTTTAGTCAGTGCCGACATGGAGTTTCCACCCATTACAGATGGTGAGGACAAACCTGCCATTGTCAGCGAGGGTAACTACATTCTCAATATGTCCTCCAGCGATAGAACTCTGCGCAAGAATTCCTTCCAAGGTCTCATGGGCACCTATCACAAATTCCGTAACACCTTGGCCACAACACTCACCGGCAGCGCCCGCACTGCCCTTTATTATGCTAAGGTACACAACTATAAGGATACCTTGGAATCTTGCTTAGCTCAGGATAATATTCCTACCAGCCTTTATGATGGCTTGATCCAAACAGTGCATGACAATTTTGCCCCCCTGCACGAGTATATGCAGCTGAAAAAGGACGTGCTTGGCTATGACGAGCTCCATCCCTATGATATTTATGTGCCTCTGTCTAAGGCTGCTGACAGCTTCTCCTGCACCTTCCCGGAGGCTTGTGCCCAGGTCGAAGCAGCGTTGGCTCCCTTGGGCGAGGATTATGTGGCAACGCTGCATAAGGGCTTGACCAGTGGATGGATTGATGTTTATGAAAACAAGGGCAAGCGCTCCGGTGCCTATTCCTGGGGCGTCTATGGCGTGCATCCCTTCGTACTGCTTAACTATCAAGAGCGCTACAGCAGCATTTCCACTATTGCCCACGAAATGGGCCACGCCCTGCACAGCTATTATAGCTCCCAAAACCAAAGCTATGTGAACTCTGAGTACACCATTTTCTGTGCTGAGGTTGCCTCGACTACTAACGAAAATCTGCTTTTGGAGTACACCTTGGCCCATGCTACCGATGAGCAGAAGATTTATCTTCTCAACCAATTCTTGGAGCAGGTGCGCACTACTGTTTATCGTCAAGTGCAATTCGCGGAGTTTGAAAAGTTTATTCATAGTGAAATTACAGCAGGTCGCAGCTTACAGGCTGAAAAGCTGGAAAATTATTGGCTCCAAAGCAACGAACAATACTATGGTCCCGCTCTCACCGTGGACAAGGAGCTTGCCAGTGAGTGGTCCCGTATCCCCCACTTCTACACTCCCTTCTATGTTTACAAATATGCAACCGGCTACAGCGCTGCTACAGCCTTTGCCAGCACCATCCTGAGTGGCCAGCCGGGGGCTGTAGAAAAGTATCTGGGCTTCCTCAAAGCCGGCGGCAGCGACTATTCCTTGAATATCCTCAGAAATGCCGGCGTGGATTTGAACACGCCCCAACCCGTTACCGGCACCCTGCAAAAATTTGCAGCCAAGCTCAAGGAGCTGAAAGCTTTGCTTGGGAAATAAGCAAACAGAAAAAGTCTCACGCCTTCCCTAATTGGTAGACGTGAGACTTTCTTATTTTTCGTTAGTGGGTAAAATTGAGGGTACAAGCCCTATTTTTATTTAATTTTTTAGGCTTGAAGAAAAAGTAAACCGCTCGTAGAACTAGTCTACAAGCGGCTTTTCGGCTTGGTGATCCAGGAGGGATTCGAACCCCCGACCCACGGCTTAGAAGGCCGTTGCTCTATCCGACTGAGCTACTGGACCATATAAAATTGGAGCGGGCGATGGGAATCGAACCCACAACATCAGCTTGGAAGGCTGAGGTTTTACCACTAAACTACACCCGCGATTTAATCTTGGTCGGAGTGACAGGACTTGAACCTGCGACATCCTGATCCCAAATCAGGTGCTCTACCAAACTGAGCTACACCCCGGGCACGCAGTATATTATAGCACACGCCAAAATGATAGTCAAGCACAACGCCCTAAAAGCACATCCTAATGGGATGTTCTAGCTCAGCAAAGTATTCAATATATAAAAAACGGTTCCCCTTTCGAAGAACCGCGGAATATCTTGGTGCCGAAGGCCGGACTCGAACCGGCACGAGCGTGAACCCGCTTGATTTTGAGTCAAGTGCGTCTGCCAATTCCGCCACTTCGGCGTTTCAAGGTTCCGATGCGTTCGGAACAAGTAGTATTATACTAGAGCTGTATCTATTTGTCAACACTTTTTTCGATGATTTTTTGAGAAAATTTATGGATTTCCGTTCTAAATAGAGTAAGAAAAGCAGATAAGCCGAAGCCTATCTGCTTAAATATCATATTAAGATTACTTCAAAATTCTTGCAGCACCATAATAGCGTGCACCCCAATAGCCGGTGAAAGCAGATGCTACAGTCACGCCAGTGCTGGTACCAGCATGGATAAAGTTGCCATTGCCCACATAAATGCCACAATGAGAAGCACCGGGCTAACGATGCACATGAAAACGGCAAGTGCGATCTTCGGTGCAATAGCCTTCCTGCATTCTAAGAACGCATTGGCCTCCTCAAGGCTCACAAGTCTTCTTGCAATCGGCTCGTCAAAGCTCTTATCATAATCATAGGATACAGGCTCGCCCTGGTTGTTCTCAGTCGCATCATACTCGTCCTTTAATAGGTAGTCAGTGCTCACTCCGAACAGCTGCGCCATCTGGATCACCCTCTGGATATCCGGCACCGACTGTGCGCTCTCCCACTTTGACACCGCCTGTCTTGACACGCCAAGCTTGTCAGCAAGCTCCTCCTGCGACCATGCATTTCTTTTTCTCTCATTAATAATTTTGTCAGCTAAAATCATATCGTTCCTTTCCGAAT
>SFRS01000207.1 GCA_004562175.1 bacterium
GGTGGGAATGCCATCGGATTTCACGATAACAAAATCACCAATATTATTGGAATCGAAAACCACGTCGCCACGTACCATGTCGCGCACCAGAATTTGCTTGTCAGCAGGTACGCGGAAGCGCACGGTGGGCTTGCGGCCCTCAGCCTTGAATTGGGCGATTTGCTCCTCGGTCAGGTTGCGGCATTTGCCCATGTACCGAGGCATTTTGCCGGCCTTAATCAGGGCTTGGCGCTCCTCCTCCAGCTCCTCGTCGGTGCAATAGCAGTAGTAAGCCTTGCCCTCAGCCAACAGCTGGTCAGTATATTTTTTGTAGATATCCAGACGCTCCATTTGATGGTAGGGACCATTGGGGCCGCCCACATCAACGCCCTCATCCCAGTCCATGCCCAGCCACTTCAATGCAGCCTTGATATTTTCCTCGGATTCCGGGGTGGAACGCTCTCTATCAGTATCCTCAATGCGCAGAATCAGCTTGCCGCCGGTTTTGCGAGCCAAAAGCCAATTGAACAGAGCGCTGCGAGCGCCGCCAATATGGAACGGGCCCGTGGGGCTCGGAGCAAATCTTACTCTTACTTCTTCATTATTACAACAACAACACATCTTTTATTCTCCCTCCAAAATTATTCAGGCACTTCACGAATTAGGCCTGTTATGGTTGATATACACATCCAGCAGACTTGCCTGGGCTCAGCATCGTTAAGCTGGTTAACGATGATTGCATAGTCTGTCAACTTAATATTATAGCATAGGACGTGGGCAAAAGAAACAGCAAAAAAGAAAAAACGCCCATGAATAGATAAGCTGTCTCCCCTTGAAAGGAGAGGTAAACAGACGCCAGGTAAGCTGTCTCCCCTTCAAAGGGGAGGCAAACAGACGCCAGGTAAGCTGCCTCCCCTTCAAAGGGGAGGTGCCGAGCTTGCGAGGCGGAGGGGTTCATATTACATTCTAACCAAGCTCGCCACAGCCTCGGCGGCGATGCCCTCGCCGCGGCCTGTAAAGCCTAGCTTTTCCGTGGTGGTGGCCTTCACATTCACCGCATCCTCATCAATGCCCAAAACTGCAGCCACCTTGCAGCGCATTTCCGGAATGAAGCTGGCCAATTTAGGACGCTGAGCAATAATGGTTACATCCACATTATTAATCTGCCAACCTCGCTCCTTGAGCAAAAGCACCACATGCTCCGTGAGCTTCATGCTATCAGCACCCTTAAAGCGCATATCCGTGTCGGGAAAATGCTTGCCAATATCGCCTAGCGCTGCAGCTCCCAGCAGCGCGTCCATGAGGGCGTGCAGCGCCACATCCGCATCGCTGTGTCCCAAAAGACCAAGCTCATAGGGAACCTCTACCCCGCACAAAATCAGCTTGCGCTCGGGCACTAGTTTATGCACATCATAGCCACAGCCCACTCTGAAGGTGGGCAGCATTACTTTATTTTCCATATTCATGCTCCTCATCCTGTAATTCTGTCAAGAAATGCTCCGCCAGCACCAAATCCTCCGGCGTAGTAATCTTGATATTTTCGTAGCGACCTTCGGCCACTACTACCCTGTGGCCCAACAGCTCCACTACGGATGCATCGTCGGTGACCGCCGCAGGGTGCGCGGCGAGATGTGCGTAAGCCTCCTTGAGCAAGGACGCGCGAAACACCTGCGGCGTCTGCACCGCTACTAAGGTGGAACGCACGGGCGTGTCTACGACAACGCCCTTTGCGTCCACCACCTTGATGGTGTTCTTCACAGGCACAGCAGCGATAGCTGCGCCCTGCTCCTTAGCCGCCGCCAGCGTGCGCTCAAAGACGGCGCGCCCTGCAAAGGGCCGCGCGCCGTCGTGCACGGCGATATAGGCGGCGTCGGCAGGCACTGCGGCCAGCGCGTTGGCCACGCTGTCCTGGCGCTCCTTGCCACCGGCGACTACCTTGAAGGGCAGCGTAGCGAAGTAGGAGGGTGCAAAGCGAGCTAAAAGCGCCGCGCCCTCCTCCACCTCCGCCGGTGCCAGCACCACGATGGCCTCGCTGACCAGCTCCGTCCGCGCCAGCATGGCGAGGCAATGCACGATGAGCGGCGCGCCGCGCAGCTCAGCGAACGCCTTATTAATCCCCAGCCCTAGGCGCTTCCCAGCGCCTGCTGCGGGCACAATCGCTACCAATTTTTCCATCATGATACTTCACTCCATATTCAAGTACAGACTGGAGCCAAAGCCCCAGTCTGTCAAGCATCCTTATGCAACTAAAATTACAGCTCCTAATAACGCACAGCTTTGGCAAAAATCATTCTGCCCGCTGCCGTCTGCAGCACCGAAGTCACTACAACGGGCACACTATTGCCAATGTTATGGCGACCATTTTCTACCACAATCATGGTGCCATCGTCTAAATAAGCAATGGCCTGATTGGCTTCCTTGCCTTCCTTCACCAGGTACACATTCATTTCTTCACCGGCGATAACCACGGGCTTGATGGCATTGGCCAGCTCGTTAATATTCAGCACCTTGACGCCTTGAATACCAGCCACCTTGTTCAGATTGTAATCATTGGTAATAATGGCAGCACTAGCCTGCTTGGCCAAGCGTACCAGCTTGGCATCCACCTCACTGATGTCATCATAATCGTTGTCCACCACCACTACCTGCTCCTTGTAGCTAATGCGCAAATCCTGCACCAAATCTAAGCCACGGCGTCCCTTGGCCCGCTTCAGATTATCCGCGGAATCAGAAAGCTTCTGCAGCTCCTCCAAAACGAAGTTGGGCACCACCAGCTGACCCTCTAAAAAGCCTGCTGCCATAATATCCATAATACGTCCATCGATAATGACACTGGTGTCCAAAAGCTTATTGCAGCTGTACAGGCGGTCGTTCAAGGGGCCGCTGATAGTATCCGGCTGCTTATCCTCAGGCTTGATAGCCTTGCGGCTAGGAATGCGATTGAAGAAGCCCACAATATCGTTATGCTTACGCAAAGCAAGCTTGGCACCCACTACACTCAGCACCAAGCTCAGCACAATGGGGATATAAGGCCCCACAATGGGCAACCTCGAAAAGGGTCCACCAATCAAATTGGCCAAAATCAGACCTATGCCAATGCCAAAAACCATGACCAAAATATCACTGGTGGGAATTTTCGATAGAGAGGTTGTGAGCAGCTCCGCATAATTAAAAATACTGTTAGTAATAAAGGGAGCCAGCACCAGTGCCAGCCAGGAAAAGACAAATAGTCCCGGTAGCGCCAAAATCATATTGGCAAAGGTAATACCAAAAAAGCCGTTGCCATGCAGATCATAGCCCAAATATTTCGACATATAC
>SFRS01000208.1 GCA_004562175.1 bacterium
ACCGAGCCATCTCTTTTTGCTGATGGCCTGAATATGCAAAGCGTCAAGAATGTTTTCGCACAAATCGGTAAACGCTTTACCTATGGCGGCGACCCTGGCAAGGACCAGCGTGTGTACTACTTCAATACCAAGGAAATCATTGGTAATAAGTATGGCACCGCTAGCCCCATCCAATTCCGTATAGTGGACCAACGCATTGGTCTGGACGTGGACATTCCTATTCGCTGCTTTGGTGAATACAGCTATAAAATTACTAACCCGATTCTCTTCTACACCAATGTGTGCAGTAACGTGGAAAACGAATATCTGCGCAGTGAAATCGACGGCCAGCTGAAAAGCGAGCTCTTGGGAGCTCTCAACGTTGCCTTTGGCGTTATGAGCGAAAAGGGTGTGCGTTACAGCGCTCTGCCGGCTCATGCTGAAGAAATTGGCGACCAGCTCAACGAAGTATTGAGCAAGAAATGGCGCGATTTGCGTGGCATTGAAGTAGTATCCTTCGGCGTAAGCAGTGTCAAAGCCAGCGAAGAAGACGAAAAATACATCCGCGATTTGCAGGCACTGTCCAACCCCAATGCAAGAGCTTCCTTCTTGACTGGTGCAACCGGTGCTGCCATGCAAACCGCTGCTGCCAACGAGGGTGGTGCTATGATGGGCTTCATGGGCATGGGTATGGCCGGTATGCAAGGTGCTAACATGATGAATGGCATTAACCAACAAATGGGTTATCCTCCCCAAGGCGGCTATCCCGGTGGCCCCCAAGGCTATCCTCCTCAAGGCGGTAACATGATGAATGGTATTAACCAACAAATGGGTTATCCTCCCCAAGGCGGCTATCCCGGTGCTCCTCAAGGCTATCCCCTGCGCTTGTGGCGCTGTCAACCAAGGCAAGTTCTGCTCTGAATGCGGTCAACCGAAGCCTGAACCCAAGGCTGAGGCAGGTTGGACCTGCGCCTGCGGCCATAGCGGCAACACAGGCAAATTCTGCTCCGAATGCGGCCAACCCAAGCCTGCAGCAGAATGGACCTGCGGCTGCGGCACCGTGAACAAGGGCAAGTTCTGCTCCAATTGTGGCTCCAAGAGACCGTAAGCAGAGAGGTGAATTAGATGGCGGATACTAGCGTTAGCTATAAATGCCTTTCCTGCGGTGCACCCTTGAACTTTAGTCCCAGGGACGAGAAGGTAACCTGCGAATATTGCGGTACGGAGCTGGAAGTAAAAACTATCAAGGAGATTTATGCCCAAAAGGAAGCTGCTGCGGCTGCGGCTCAAGCGGCCAAGGAGGCCAAATGGGACACTGCTGCAGCGGGCAATGAATGGGAAAAGGAAGAGGCCGAAATGATGAAGGCCTTTACCTGCTCCAGCTGCGGTGCAGAAATCGTCTGCGATGAGAACACTATGGCAACAGAATGCTGCTATTGCGGCAATCCCACTATGCTGCCCAGTCGTTTCACCGGTATGCTGCGTCCTGATTATATCATTCCCTTTAAAAAGACCAAGGAGGAGGCAGTTGCTGCTCTCAAAAAATTTTATGAGGACAAGCCCTTGCTGCCGGATGCTTTCACTGCCAATAACCGTGTGGAGGCTATTCAAGGTATGTACGTGCCCTTTTGGCTTTTTGATGCGGATATTGATGCGCAAGGCAGCTATAAAGCAAGTCGTAGCATGATAGCGGATACCGGCGATGCCATTATGACTAGCACTAGCTATTATAATTGTCAGCGTCAGGGCTGCATGAACTTTGAACGCATTCCTGTGGATGGCTCTATCAAAATGGATGATGCCTTTATGGAAAGCATCGAGCCCTTTGATTATAGCGAAATGGTGCCCTTCGAAACTGGATATATGGCAGGTTTTTTGGCGGACAAATACGATGTGGATGCGGAGGCTGCCGTGGTGCGCGCCGATGAACGTATTAATACCAGTGCCGAAAGGTGCTTAGCCATGGCGGTGCAGGGCTATGACAGCGTTAGCTCTGAAAATGATTGTGCTTTCACCAAAAAAGCCAGTGATGTGCACTATGCCATGGTTCCCGTATGGATTTTGACTACACGCTACAAGGACGAGCCCTATACCTTCATGATGAACGGACAAACAGGTGAAGTAGTGGGTAGCCTGCCCATTGATGAGGGCAAGCTGCGCAACAAAACGGCCATTGCCTTTGCTATTACAGTTGTGGTAGCCTTTGCCATTTTGTATTCTATATTGTAGGGGGCTGTGATGATGAAAAAGATTATCTTACTGTTAACCTTAGTAGCAACGCTGCTGCTGAGCACAGCCGCCGCATGGGCTGCTAGCCAGAGCATGGTCGACAAAGCGAGGATTTTGACGCCTGCTCAAAGGATGCAGGTAGAGACCCAGCTGAAGGCAGTGGAGCAAAAGTATGGCATTCGCTGCGCTGTGGTAACCATGGGCACTATCGGCAACGCCAAGCCCGGTATTTATGCCAATCAATTGATTGATAATGTTTTTAATGATGGACCTAATGGTAATATCGTGTTTTTACAGGTCATTGACCAACGCCAATGGTACATCAGCACGGATAAAAAGCTCAAGGATGTTGTGGTGGGCATTCCCGGAACAGAATATATCTCCAAAGCAGCCGTGCCCTATCTGAAAAAAGGTGATGAGGTCGGTGCTTACAAGACCTATGCCAAGCGCGTGGACGAGCTCATGGCCTACTACCAAAAGCACGGCAAGGGTTGGCAGCCGGAAAAGGAATTTCCTTGGATCGCTGTGGTCGGCGCCATTATTGCAGGCGGCGCAGTGGCCTCCTCCTATAAAAGAAGCTTGATTGCTGCCATGAGCAATGTGCGCAAAGAAGTTAGTGCTGATGCTTACCTTGAGCAGGGTAGCTTCGCCTTAGAGCATGAGCACGACACTTATCTTTATACTAATGTAACCTATACTCCTAAAGCTAAGCAGGGTCATCGAGGTGCGGGCAGCGTTTCTACCAGCAGCTCCGATGGCGGTCATGGTGGCGGTGGCGGCGGCTATTAATAGCCTGCCAAACGTAATTTAAGTCCACAAAATATAGCGAACTTTTGTTTCAAGTAACGTTTCGTTACCCATAAACACCAAAGCTTCGGCAGAGCGCTGACTTTAGCGCGCAGCCGAAGCTTTTTACATATCATCCTTTAGAAATTCCACTTTACATCTACACTATTAATATAACCCTGCTCACCATCGGCTGTAATTACATCAACATAGCCCTGATAATAACCATCACTGCGTGGAGTCATGGTTTGTAAAACTTCACCCCTTGAGACCGTTGTTACTATGCAATCCGGATTTTTATTATTGGGCGTTTCCGTAATTATCGCGCCGTCTTTAATAGCAGTCACTGTAAAATCATGTTTTTGCCAATAGGTGTGCATGCAGTGCAGCTT
>SFRS01000209.1 GCA_004562175.1 bacterium
AAGCCGGTCATTTCGTGGCCCTTGAAGTGGGTCAGAGAAATAACGATATCCGCGTCCATAATGGCGCGACCAATCTTGGCTTCCTTTACTACTTCGCCATTTTTCACAGGCACATATGCTTCATCAGTGCCCTTGAGGCCGTCGGCAATGATGACATGGCAGCCGGCAGAGAAGGGGCTAAAGCCATTTTCAAAGGCAGTATCCATGTGCTCCAGCGCATGCTTGCGACTGCCCACGTACAGGGTGTTGCAATCGGTGAGGAAGGGGCGACCGCCCAATTCCTTGACTAAGTCTACTACGGCCTTGGCATAGTTGGGGCGCAGATAGGAAATATTGCCCAGCTCACCAAAGTGCATTTTGATGGCTACGAATTGTTTTTCAAAGTCGATATTGCCTATGCCCGCCTTTTTCATAAGCTTTTGCAGCTTCTGAGGCATGCTAGCACCGCCGTACGGGGTGCGAAAATCTGTAAAGTAAACCTTAGCTTTTTCCATTATGTTCTCCTCCAATATAAAAAATCAAAAAGTATCGCCATGAGCAATTGTCATACTCTCTGCAACGAGTAATTTTTTAACGCTCGCAGGGGTATGACAACATGGTAGTTCTCATATGTTCGCATACTTATGAAAAAGAATTAAGGATAAATATGCTCACGATGAGACCTGACCATGTTGTCGTTGATTAAATGGCTCGCTAAAATTACTCTGATTGTTGCTAGAGAGTATGCCAATTACTCAATTTACTAAGCATATAACTATAAGAATTACTACCAAGAAAGTGATAAATGCAATTGTTATATCACAGAGCGAATAGGAATTTTAGCGAATGAGTGGCTGGTACAATGGCCTCAAGGGTTCGAAACAGAAAATTGTTCTGCGAGACAAATAGTACCCCGCAGAGGCCAATTGAACCCCACGAAATTCGCGTTAAGAAATTCCTTTGAACGGCGTGGTATAATAATTGTATTTATCTTGTGTTATAGTAAATTATCCAACCTAAGCATCTCTGTATCTACAAATGGCTCGCCTAGATTGCGACCTGGAACGAAGGTGCCGTGGCAGTCGCTGCCGCCAGAGATAAGCAGATTGTGCTTTTTGCAGTGGCGCAATAAACGCTCCGTGCCCTCTTTGCTGTGGCCGCTGTGATAACATTCGAAGCCATCCAAGGGCTCCACCCGTAAAAGGTCCATCACACGCTCCAAGCCCGGACCGTGAAAGCCACTGGCTGCATGGGCACACAGGGCTACACCTCCCGCTCCATGAATGGCTGCCACCACCTCACCAATGGACGGAAATTCCGGAAAGCCCAAATCATGCTCTGGCGTAAAAATACGCTGGAAAAAATCATTCACACCTGTGCAAAGTCCCTTGTCAACAAGGTAAGCCAAGGCGCGCCAGCCGCCGCGCCTCCGGTTATAGTCATAACGGGCGAATTCACTACTGGACACAGCCCATCCATCACGCTCCAGCATGCGAATGCTGTCCACATCCTTTTGGTCCAACAAATCCTCGTTGTGTTGCATGAGCTCTAGCAATGGCTTATTAGTAATATCAATGCCGTAGCCTAAAATATGGAAGGACAATTCCTCCTTGGTGGAGCAAATCTCTGCCGCCGGCAAGAATTTCAGCCCCGCTGCGCGGGCCAAGCTTGCCGTCTCTGCCACATTGGCCACACTGTCATGGTCCGTGACCGCCAAAGCGCCCAAGCCCACCGCCAAAGCCTGCTGCACCAATTCTTGGGGCGTCCAAGTGCCATCGGAAGCAGTAGTGTGAATATGCAAATCAGCTCGCATCAGTTTTACCCTCTTCCTCACAAATATGGCAGTGACAATGCCCCGGCACAGGCTGCTGCGCCTTGCGTATGCCACCTGCAAGGCAGCTCAACAAAAAGAGCAAAGTGCCCGTCAGCACAATGGTGCCACCGGGAGCCAAGTTTACATAATAAGATATAGTCAGTCCCAAAAAAACCGTCACCAAGCCATACACCATGCTCTGCATGATGGTACCACGAAAGCTGCGAGCAGTTTGCAGTGCACAGGCTACCGGAATTACCATCATAGCGGAAACCAAGAGCAAACCCACAATGCGCATGGACAGAGCCACAGTCAGTGCCGTGAGCAGCGCCAAAAGTAAATTCAAACGCTCCACGGGAAGACCTGCCACCTTGGCCGATTTTTCATCAAAGGTTAAATACTGCAGCGGGCGATAAAACAGCACCACAAAAAGCACTGTACACAAGCCCAGCGCTGTTACGATCATTAAATCCTTGCTGCTGACCATCATCAAGCTGCCAAAAAGGATGCTACCCAAATTGAAGCCGCCATCCTTATTGAGTCCGGTGAAAATCACCGCCAAACCCATGCCGCTATAAAAGAAAATAGCTAGCACCATGTCCGCAGCATCGCTCAATTTAGTGCGCACCTTTTCAATAGCCAAGGCACCCAAAATCGTGGCTGCCGCAGCACTAAGCACGGGACTCGCGCCCCACAGGGCGCCCCCGGCCACACCGGCAAAGGCAATATGCCCCAGCCCGTCACCAATCAAGGACTGCCTGCGCAGCACCAAAAAGCTGCCAATCAGGGGGCAAATCACCGCCATAATCAGACCTGCCAGCCAAGCCCGCTGCATAAATTCCATTTCTAA
>SFRS01000210.1 GCA_004562175.1 bacterium
ACGGCACTTGAATTACTGCTTATGGGCCAAGCACCCTTAGCCTTAGCTTCGTCGAAAAGCATTTTATCCGATGGGTGCTCAAATGCTTTGTAGAAGCTTAGATTAGCAGCCTTGATATCTAGCTGCAGCTTGGCTTGCGGTTGGGGAGTCATCTTTATCTCCGGAGAAGCTTTCGTCTGCGCAGCCTGCTCTTTAGGATTCGCTGGTTTTTCCTTGGCGTCAGGCTCTGCTGTTGCTTTTGGTAGCTCTACCTCTTGCTTTTGCTTATCTAGCGCAGGTGTAGTGGGCACTGCCTTCTCCACAGCCTTAGGCCTTGGTGCAGCCCCCTCAGGAGCAGGACGAAGATAGAAGAACGCCCACACGCCTAGCGCTACCACAAGTAGACCTAACAAGCCCATACGCAGACTACGATGATACTTGGCGAAAAACAGAGCCCGTTTGACCTTAGCGATATTATCATAGCGATAACCCCGTATAAAGCGCGTACAGCCATCGATAACATCATTCAAGCGACCCTCATAGCCAGCGCCTAAAAGCTCCTTCATGGTCACGCCCAAAGCATATACATCCGCACGAAAATCCGTGCTCTCTATTCCATATTGCTCCGGCGCCGCATAACCCTGCGTACCCAAAGCCACCGTATCTCCCGCCGCTCTCTATTCCATATTGCTCCGGCGCCGCATAACCCTGCGTACCCAAAGCCACCGTATCTCCCGCCCCATGAGCAGTGCACAAGCGCACAGAGCCCAAGTCAATAAGGCGTATCCTCCCATTGCTTTGGCGCAAAATATTGGCTGGCTTCACATCACGATGGACCAAATTGTGCTGATGCAGATATAACAAGGCCTCGCACACCTGCTCCGCAATAGCAATGACGCTGCGCTCATCCAAGCAGCCCTTTTTCCTGAGCAAAACATCCAAGGTCTCGCCCTCAAAGTATTCCTCAATAAGGTAGGCCTTATTCTCAGAGCCCACTGCATGCACAATATGAGATAAATGCTGATGCTTGAGACCGCGCACAGCCTCCACCGGATAGGCAGCATTATAAAGGCACTTCCGCACATAGACCTTCTGGTCCCGTCCTAAAACAAGCTCCGTGGTGCCTAAAGCAGACTCCTTGAGAGTTTTGAGCACAGTATATTTTTGTAAAATAAAAGCAGCAGCATGACCCATTTTACAAGCTCCCCGGATTGTGATACTATAATTATACCACGAGAGAATGGATGTGAGTATAGTGGCCAAGGATACTAATTTTTTGCGCAACGAAGCCAACAAGGTTAAGCTGGATAAAAAGAATACTAATAACGAGGCCTTGCGCAAGTTTTTTAAGGATCATTGTGATGCTTTGCAATTCCCTGATCCCATCGATTATCTGCTTGCCTGTGCCGAAGCTCATGGTGTAACAGTCAATGTTATCGCTGCCCAGAGCAGCTTCGAACGCACCCAAGCAAGGCATATTCTCTCCCACGATAAACAATTCGACCGCAATAAGCTTATCGCCTTGGCCATCGCAGGCAAGCTGACTCTTGAGGAAACCGACAATGCCTTAAAATATGCCAAATTCAGTACCCTCTATGCCAAGGATGAGTGGGATGATGTGATTATTTTTGCTATTAATGGTGGCCTTACTACTATGGCAACCAATGAATTATTGTATGATTTAGGTTATGACCCGTTGGTTAAGGTGTTACGGCGTAATAAAAAACAAGATGAGCAGTGAAGCGCACCAAAAACGCCTCACTGCTCTTTTTTCTTGCATATAACAATTTTATTCTACCCATCCACGGCTCTGCAAAGACTTGACAAAAACCTCGTCCTTCAGCATCGCTATGGCTGCGCCTTGGTTCTTCAGCTCCAATACCTGCAGCATCTCCTTGCTCGTACAGACGGACTCATCCCCCGTACCCACAACAACCATATCCACAGCTGAACTAATTTCTGTTGCCATCTCGGCGCCCAAGGTCTGCACCAGCTCCACCAAATTCCTGCTCTCCAAGCCCTCCAGCACGCCCAAAAAGGCCACTCGCTTGCCTGCGAAGGGCTGGCCTGCCAAAGCTGATTCCGTAGCCTTCAGCAGCCGTGCCTCCCGTGGCAGCTCATAACCCGGTATATAGAGCTGCTTCAGCTTTTGGTAACACTTGTTGCAAATCTCGCAATCCACCGTCGCTCTGTGGGCATTCTCCACAGTAATGCTGAAATATTTGGCCAGTACCGTCTGCTTGGGATTGCCCAAAAAAGGCAGCTTATCCCGGGAAAGACGCATCACGTCCACATAATCATTACGCAGGCCCAAGCCACAGCAATTTTCTAGCTTATTCGACAAAAAACTAATATCAAAGGCCACATTATAGCCCACCAGAATATCCTCGCCGACAAAGCGCGCGAAATTCTCAATCACCTCGTCAATGCCCGGCGCATGGGCCACAGTCTCCTTGCTAATACCGGTCAATTTAGTGATAAACGGCGAAATCTCTCCCTCAGGCTTCACCAAGGTCACAAACTCTTCTACCTTACGATTATTACGGTACTTTATAGCAGCAATCTCAGTAATTTCATCCTGCAACGGACTCAAGCCAGTAGTCTCTATATCTATAACAATATAATTATCAGGACATGCTAATATCCCATTGCCTTTTACTAAAGCTTCTTGCCTAATATAGCTCATTTACTTCCCTCCATAGCATTTACAAATACTCCCGCAAATATTATAGCAGAATAAAGATAATAAAGAAAGTGATTTCCCTGATTTTATTGTTTGCAAAATCTTCACTTGACTATTTCCTAGTTTTTCGCTAAACTATAACTACCAAAAAAAGAGTCTTTGCTCTTTCCAAAGAAACCTTATTTTTCGGGAGGTCCTGATTATGAAAAAAATGACTACTGCAATCGTCACTGGTATGGCAACTCTTGCTATTTCCGCCACTGCCTTCGCTGCTGTTTCTGCTGATGAGGCCAAGGCTATTGCTGCAAAGGAAGTGCCCGCATCCAGCACCCATATTATGACTAAGGTGGAAATGCATAAGCTGACCCCCTATTTTGAAGTAAAATTCTATGATAATGCCACCAGCACTGAATATGAAATCGACGTACTGCAAAGCAATGGCGCTATTAAAGAATATTCCATGGATGCCAAAACCCAAATGGGCAGCAGCAAAATCGTGCTCAGCGCCGCTGATGTGCAAGCTCTGATTTTGAAGGAATATCCGCAGGCTGTTTTCAGCAAAAT
>SFRS01000211.1 GCA_004562175.1 bacterium
AATTCACGGTAATTCGCGTTAATCAAAAAACAATTCACTATGGTAGCAAGAGGAATTAGAAACGACAACCCGCTCAACATCCGTCATGGCAAGAGCCAGTGGGTGGGTATGCGTGAGAAGCAGACGGATAAGCAGTTTGTGCAGTTCACCGCAAGGGTGTATGGCTATCGTGCAGCGTTCGTGCTGCTCCGTGGTTACATCGGAAAGGGTAAGGACACCATCGGCAAGATCATTGCCAAGTGGGCACCTTCGAGCGATGGCAACAACATACAGAGCTACATCAACTATGTGAGCAAGAGCACCGGCATCAATGCGAGTCACGCCCTCAGCCACCAGCCCTGCCAAAATCATTGCTGCACCAGCGCGCAAATCCGTTGCCCGCACATCGCAGCCCGTCAGCTGGCTGGGACCCTCCACAACAGCACTGCGACCCTCGGTGGTAATGTTAGCTCCCATGCGGTTTAATTCTACCACATGCATAAAACGATTCTCAAAGACGGTTTCTGTTACCTTGCTCCGTCCCTCGGCCATAACCATCATAGCCATCATCTGGGCCTGCATATCCGTAGGAAAGCCGGGATAGGGCAATGTTTTAATGGCCACGGGCTTCAAGGGCAGCTTACCCACCACGCGCACCTTATCAATGTCCTCTTCCACGAAGGCACCAGCCTCACGCAGCTTGGCAATGAGGGGCTTTTGATGCTCGGGCAGCACGTTCTCGATAATAACGTCACCACCAGTCATAGCTGCAGCAATCATATAAGTGCCTGCCTCAATACGGTCCGGAATAATGGTATAATCAGCACCGTGAAGCTCCTTTACACCCTCGATACGAATGGTATCCGTGCCTGCACCACGAATTTTGGCACCCATTTTGTTCAAATAGTTCGCCAAATCCACGATTTCCGGCTCTTCAGCAGCATTTTCCACAATGGTAATTCCCTCAGCCAAGGAAGCAGCCATCAGCACGTTTTCTGTCGCACCCACGCTGGGAAAATCAAAATAAATATTGGTTCCCTTAAGTCCGTTGGGAGCGCTGGCATCAATATAGCCATGGCCCTGCTCAATCTTTACCCCCAAGGCTTCGAAGGCCTTGAGGTGAATATCGATAGGACGAGCGCCAATAGCGCAGCCGCCGGGCATGGAAATGCGCGCCTTGCCCACACGGGCAAGCAGCGGGCCCATGACCAAAAAGGATGCGCGCATGGTGCGCACCAGCTCATAGGGAGCCTCACAGGCGGTAATCTTTGTACTATCTATATCCAAAACGTTGGGCTCAGGACAGCTCACTGCCAAGCCCAAGCATTTCAAAACCTCGCTTATAGTATGCACGTCCTCCAGCATGGGCACCTCGTCCAAATGACTGGGGGTTGTACCCAAAATAGAGGCCGCAATAATCGGTAATACAGCGTTTTTCGCACCACTGGTCTTGACCGTACCCACAAGACGTGTACCGCCTTTTACAACTAGCTTTTCCAAAATAATCCTCCTGTATGTGCGAAGAAAAAAGTCCGCGAAAACAATTCATGGTAGCAATATTTTATCATTGTAACCGGCTAATTTTCAATACCGACTACAAAGAAAAAGCCTGTAAATTGTTCCGGCTTAGTGATTCATGCGCTGGCGGTCTGCAAGAATATTATAATAGGTTTCCTTATCCATCAGCTCACGACGAATGGTCTTTTTTGCCTCCTCGTCCTGCACCTCGGCCAAACGCTGACGCAGAGCAGCAATCTCCTGCTTCAGCATGAGCATCTTATTGCCCGCTAAGCTTTCTAACATATCTGCCATCTTACAGCCCTCCTCTTACTACTCTTATAGAATACTATATGCGGCCAGTTTATGCAAGAGGTAACGACCTTAAGTTTGATTTTTTGTTACAAGAGAAACAAAAACCCCCGTCCTTGAGGACGGGGGAATTGTTATTTTTGCATTGTCTTGTATGCTTTTTAAGCCATACCTGCAACCTTAAGACGGGTCAAAGCTCTCTTCAAAGCACGATGTGCACGAGCGTTGTCCACTTCAGCATCCTTGCTAGCCAGGCGGCGCTCAGCGCGCTCCTTAGCAGCATTGGCACGAGCGGTGTCAATGTCGGTATCTGCATCAGCAATGGTTGCCAATACAGTGCATTTGCCACCCTTCATTTCCAGGAAGCCGCCGCAAACAGCGAAGGACTTTTTGCTACCGTCAGTAAACTCTAATTTCATGGGAGCAACATCTAAAGTTGCAATAATCGGCAAGTGGTTTGCCTTAATACCCATGCCACCCACCAAGGAGCGGAAGCCTACATAAGTTACGTTATCAGCGGAAAAAAGCATTTTATCCGGCGTGACAATTTCAAAAGTAAACGGTGTAGCCATTATTAATCCTTCATAGTTGCAGCCTTGGCAATTGCGTCATCAATGGTACCAACCATGTAGAAAGCGCCTTCGGGCAGGTCGTCATGCTTGCCTTCCAGGATTTCTTTGAAGCCGCGGATGGTTTCCTTCAGCGGAACATATTGACCGGGGGTGCCGGTGAATTGTTCAGCAACGAAGAATGCCTGGCTGAGGAACTTCTGAATCTTACGAGCACGGGCAACAGTTACTTTGTCCTCCTCGCTC
>SFRS01000212.1 GCA_004562175.1 bacterium
GGCGGAAATTCCTCGCATCATCGTGCATCTGCGTCCCTGGTTGGCCTTGGACAAGGGTGCCAGAGCAGTGAGCAGGGTGGAGCTGGTGCGTCCTCAGGTTTATTTGACCATGGATGACAAGGAGCAGTGGAATCTGTCCACGCTCTTGAAGCCCTCCGATTCCGATGAAACTCCTTTTTATGGCCTTTTGGAGATTTCCAATGGACTTTTGCATGTGAATATGCCCCAGGGACAGTGGGAAATTCCCGTTTCCGGCACTGTGGATGGCGGCGCCAACCCGAAATTCGCTTTGGGACTGCGCCTTGGACAAGCTGGCTGTGGGCGGACTTGTGACCACTAAGGGCGAGGGTCGTGTGGAGCTGAAAAGCGAGCAGCTGGATTTGGCTCCTTATGCCTCTTTAGCCAAGCATTATGCCAATATCAGCGAGCTCAAGGGCGGCCTGAGCAAGCTGGCTGTGATTTATGTAAATGAAAAGGGCAAGCAGCGTTATTCCGGCCAAGTTAATTTGGCTGGTTTGGAAGGCAAGCTGCAGGCAGGTGATGCGCTGCATAGCATGAAGCTGGAGGGCCTTGTGCGCGCCCATGACAATTATATCAATGTGCAGGGCTTGGAGGCCGTGGTGGATGGTCAAAGTCTGCGCCTTGAGGGCGAGGCCGATTTGCGAGATACGGAAGCTCCCAACGCTAAGGGCGTGCTTACTGCCGACAAGCTGGCCTATGGGGGCTATAGCATCACTAAATTACGGCTGCCCTTTAGAGCCGATAAGCAGGAAATAGTGATTGACGAGCTGAATGCTGCCTATGGCGGTGGCTCTTTAGAGGCTAATGCTACCTACAGCGTGGAGGAAAAGGTCTTAACGGCGGATGTAACAGCCAAGAACGTGACCCATGTTACACCGGGGCGCCCCAAGGATGATGTGCATATCAATGCCAAGCTGGCAGTGCTGGCCAAGGTTTTGAAGGATAGGGTGCAGGTCCATGCAGCCGCTGATACCATGGCCTTGGAGTGGCGTGGACTGAAAATCGACCGTGCTAGCTTGGATGGTGCCTTTAATAGCAAGGGACTGGAAATCGACCATTTCAGTGCTTTTTCAGGACCTAAGGGTATACTGTTAGCCACTGGCAGCGTGAGCCGGGAGGGCCAGCTGCAAATCAAGGGTAAGATGACGGACTTTCCCATTCACCCCGTGCTGGCAGCAGCAGGCAAGGATGGCAATGGCCTGTGCTCCACGGGCTTCGCTGTGGGAGGACAGGTCACCGCGCCAGCTTTTGCGGGCATTATCCAGCTGTCCGAGGCAGAGTTCATGGCGCAAAAAATCAAGGAAGCCCATGGCTTTGTGAGCTTGAAGGACAACCTCTTGACCATCAAAAACTTCCGCGCCAACATGGAGCAGGGCTATCACATCATCAGTGGCATGGTAGATTTGCAGGGTGAGGAGCCTTACATGGATTTGTCCTTGGAAACCAATAATGTGCGCATTGAGCCCATTATGCGGCTACTGTTAAATAAGCAAGATGTTCCTGTTACTGGTAATTTAAACAATATGATGCAGGTGCGGGGCACCGCCAGCAAGCCCTATGTTTATGGCGAGGTGCATGCCTCTGACGGCAGTGCCATGGAGCAGCTGTATAACAGTGTGGATGGTCGCTATTTGTATGAAAATGGCACTCTGGAGCTGGAAAGCTTTTTGATCAAGGCCTTTTATGCGAATATCAAATTGGACGGCACCATGGCCAACGATGGGCGCCTAAATTTCGATTTGGTGGCCAAGGATGTGGATTTGGCTCATTTGCCCATCAAGGATGACACCGTGGATTTGGGTGGCAAGCTCAACGCCAAGGGTCATTTGGGTGGCAAGTTGACGGCACCCACCTTCCGCGGTGATGTGGACAGCGACAAGATTTTGATCAATGGCGAGGCTATTACGGAGCTAGAGGGTACGGTGGATGGCCAAGGCTTGGCCAGCAATCTGTTCAAGGTTGCCTTCAAACAACCCTATCGTGATGATCCAAGCAATTACGGCCTTTATACCGCTGATGTAAACCTCAATCTGCAGGAAAAATTCATGCAGGGCAAGGTGCAGATGCTGTGGGGTGACATCGGTGGCCTCTTGCGCATGGCGCGCATGGATTATGAAATTGAGGGCCAAATGCAGGGCCTTTTGGATTTTTGTCCCCAAGGCAAGGGCAGTGGCTTGAATATTTCCATTACAGCTGATGATGTAAAAATTCATGATTTAAATTATGCTCACATGGCTTTAAAGGGCAATGTGAAGCAAACAGTCCTGACTTTGGATGAAGTGAAGCTCCAGGAGCAGGAGGGTATTACGGATCATGGCTTGATTGCTGCCAATGGACAAATTGAGCTCAAGGAAAAAGCCTTTAATTTGGCCATGGAATCCCACAAGGCCAACCCGGCCATTGTGACGGCAGTGATGAAGAATCCGCCGGAAATCAAGGGCGAGATGGATATGCAGGTTGTGCTTAACGGCAGCTTTGCTAACCCCAGCGGCAAGGGTTCTCTGGAGATTATCAATGGCTCGGTGGCCGGTGTCAGCATGGACAAGCTCAATGCGGAGCTTTCCTTAAACGACGACACCATTCAGCTGCAATATCTCGTGGCTACCAAGGATGCCTATGGCGTGAAGGCCTCCGGCGATATACCCTTGGATGTGTTCCGCTCCAAGGAGCAAAGACGCAATCCGCGCTCTCAAATGAACATCATCATGGACTTGAACGAGGCTCGCTTGGGCATGCTGCCCGCCTTTACGAAAATGGTGGAGTGGGGCGTGGG
>SFRS01000213.1 GCA_004562175.1 bacterium
GGGCGGGCGCACTGCGCAATCCAAAACAGCGGCTTCCTTGTCCAAAATCAGCAGGTTGCGATATTCCGACAGATGGATGAACTCAATATCCTTGAGCACTGCATCACAAACAGCAGCTGCCTCCTGCATCTTGGCCGGGGTAAGCCCTGTAGCATTGAAGCCGACCAAACGCCCTGAGGCGTCCACCGCCGCAAGATTACAGCGCAGCACCATCTCGTACTCGGAAATATCCCTGCCATGAGCCAAAAGCTCCAGATAAGCTCTGTTTTGGGGCATATCCTGCTTATCCACACCCAAAAGCCGGAGAATGCAGCTACTGTTCACAAATACTGCAATGACCAAGTCCGCCTGTAGTAGCCAAAGCATCCATCACGGGATGCTCAGCATACTCAAAGGGAGTCTTCCCTCCCCAAGCATCAATAGGGTCATCGCCCAGTCCATCAATTAAAACCAGTAAAGAGCGCATGCTTTTTTGCTTCCTTAATTGCTTTGATCAGGCCGCGGTTTAGCACTCTCGTTTTCACCGCGACACGGTAATAACCTGCACCCAGGTTATGATAATTGGCACAGGAGCGAATTAAATACCCCTGCTCTCGCAGAAGCTCTACCAAATTGGCAGGCTCCGGCAGATAAAAGAACACATAATTGGCTTCGGAGCCATAAACCTTGGCCCCAAGATTAGTCAACTGAGTTTTCAGATACTGTCTTTCTTCCTCAACCAGGAGGAAGGATTCATGGAGGTATTGCTTCTCCTTCAAGGCGGCAATACCCGCCTCCTGGGCTAAAATGGAGACACTCCAGTCCTGACCACATTGGTGCAGGCGGGTGTGCAGCTCCTCATCAGCCGTGAGGCAATAGCCCAAGCGAATGCCGGGCATAGCAAAGGTCTTGGTAAAGGCCTTCAAAATAATCAGCTCCGGATATTCAGCCAGCAGGTCGCGCAGGCTGTAAGCCTTTTCCTTGGCCACAAAATCCATAAAGCATTCGTCCACCAAAAGCTTGGCGCCTACCATACGGCATTTTTGCAGCACACGTTCCAGCTGCAGGCGCTCCATGAGCTGACCAGTAGGATTATTGGGATTACAGATTACCACTAAATCAATGCGAGAGGAAATTTTGCCCACCAAATCCTTGCCGGGCACAAAATCCTCATCCTCCCTGAGCTCAAAATATTTGATGGAGCAATCCACGGAGCGCAGGGCCTTCTCATAATCGGCAAAGGTGGGAGCCAAAAGCAAGGCTCGTTTAGGCTTCAAGGCTAAGGCTAAACGAAACAAAACATCGGCAGCGCCATTGCCAAAGAAAAGCTGCTCAGGCTGCACGCCCAAAAACTCCGCTGTCGCGCCAGTCAAACGACGACAAAAAGCATCGGGATAGTTGATGCAGCTCTTTAGGGCGGACTTCACTGCTTCCTTCACACCCAAGGGTAATCCAAGAGGGTTGATATTAGCAGAAAAATCTACAAAGCGTTTGCCATCCGCAGTTGTTTCCTGGCTATAGATGTCACCGCCATGCTCATATTTGTACATTACTCCACCCTCAATCGTTAAAAATATAGATAAATTGCCGAAAATAACAGCAGGCATAAAACTGCCGTCATGTACAGCAAATTGTTAGTCTTTTTAATATCCTCCGGGCACACAGGACGGATATTATCTCCAATAGTATCCTTGTGTACCAGCTTGCCAAAGTAAAAATGGTCGCCACCTAATTGGATGTTCAAGGCACCGGCTGTCACTGATTCTGTCATAGCGGAATTAGGGCTCAGGTGATTATAACGATCACGCCAGAAAACCTTCCAGGCACCGGGACCATTGAGTCCCAGCAAAAAGGCTGCGGCAATCATCACAAGACCCGTAATGCGGGCAGGAATCAGATTAGCCAAATCATCCAGCTTGGCGGCACAGCGGCCAAAATAGAGGAATTTGTCATTTTTATAGCCCACCATGGAGTCCATGGTGTTGATGCCCTTGTATAAAAAGGCTAAGGGCACGCCTCCAAGAAACATGTAAAACATAGGTGCGATGATGCCATCCGCAGTGTTTTCCGCCACGGTTTCCACTGCACCCTTGGTGATTTCTTCCTCATCCAGATTTTGGGTATCGCGTCCCACAATCCAGGAGAGCTTCACTCTGGCATCTGCCAAATCATTATTGTGCAAAGCATCATAAACCTTCATGCTTTCATCGCGCAAGCACTTGGTAGCAAAAATCTGGTAGCACATGAGCGTCTCCAAGGCAAAGGCCAACCAGGGGCTGACCATGCCTGCTGCCAACAAAATTGCCATGGGCACGGCGAAGGAAATAACCAGCACGATTATCACCATCAAGGCACCGCCGAGCAGCAAAGCGTTCTTGTTAGGCGCCAGCTTGGGCCGCAAATTACCCTCAATAAAGCCGATCAAGTTACCAATGAGACAAATAGGATGGGGCAGCCAATGTGGATCTCCGAATATTAAATCTAAAATGAAACCGGCTATAATAGCAGCCAAATGCAGCATACCTCTTTACCCCTTTTATCCTATATTCTGAAAAACTCAATGCGTTACTTGCTAGATTCTTGCGCAGCATGCTCATAGCAATGCTGCATAAAGCTGCGGGCAAAGTCCACATTGCCCCACAGATGAATGTGCGGATAGCCAGCATACATGGTGGCGTTGGCCGTCGCACATTCCCAGCTGCCCCGACCACTGGCCTTGGCAGCCACAAAGCTGTGTCCGTTATTGGTGCTGTCGCTATAATGGAATTCATGGCCATTAATTTTGCCGCCAGCTTGGCACAGCACATTGTCCTCTTG
>SFRS01000214.1 GCA_004562175.1 bacterium
GGACCCCATCGCCAGTATGATCATTTGTCTGATGATTTTACAGGCTGCCTATGAAGTATTCAAGGATGCCATGGACAAAATGGTGGACCATTCCTGCGACGAGACGACAACTAAGGAACTGGAGGGGCTCATCGAGCGCGTGCCTGGTGTGGAGCACATGGACTCTTTAAACACCCGCATGTTTGGTAGTCGTATTTATGTGGATGTGGAAATCAGCGTGAAGGATGATTTAACATTGCTGGAGGCTCACTATATTGCTGAAACAGTGCATACAGCAATCGAGGCTAATTTCCCCTTAGTAAAGCACTGCATGGTCCATGTTAATCCTTTAAGTGAATCCGTGCATGATGCGTGCCCCATGTTGCCGCCTGAGCTGAGGCCGAAATGTAAATAAATGTATTTGCAAAAAAAGGACCCTGTCTCTTTTTAAGAGGCAGGGTTCATGCTTTGTTAGAGTATTATCTCTTGAACTCCAAAAGGCCCTTTTCCATAATATAGTCGGACACCATATCCGCAGCTTCAGCAGTAAGCTTAATGCATTTGGTGCGATATTCCGGTGTACCAAAGGACAGCTTGTTCAATTGGGAGCAGCAAGCAGAGCCAAAATGAGCATAAAAGCGCTCATAAAACTCATGGGTATACTTATAAACCTCAGTCTGATGCTTTT
The DNA here is from genome assembly GCA_004562175.1 of bacterium. Classification (GTDB taxonomy): domain Bacteria; phylum Bacillota; class Negativicutes; order Acidaminococcales; family Acidaminococcaceae; genus Phascolarctobacterium_A. The sequence continues at coordinate 668 of SFRS01000214.1, forward strand.
CGCTGGGGTCCAAGCGACCAACTAAGGAGCTGATGATCATAGCAGAGCCACTCAATGCGCCACAAACACAGCCGCTGCGGCCAATGCCACCACCCATACCACTAATCATGCGGATAGCCTGGTCTGGCAGATTTAACTCCAAGCCCTTATTGCAGGCCTTGACCACGGATTCCACGCAGTTATTACCTGCTTGATGATATTCCTCCGCCAATTTGTAAATCTCTTTCATCTGATTCCACTCATTTCCTCTTTATATTTGCCTTGCGGCTTATTCCACATCAAAAATCTTGCCAGGATTCAAAATATTATTGGGGTCCAATGCCTTCTTGATGGCACGCATCATTTCCAGCTCATCCGGATTGGTGAATTCCTCCATCAAGTGTTTGCGTTTGTAGCCAATGCCATGCTCGCCGCTCAAACGACCGCCGTGAGCGTAAATGAAGGCGTACAGCTCCTGCTGATTCTCCTTCACACGAGCATCCCAATCCTCGTAGCTTTCTTCAGGCATTTTTAAAATGTTCAAGTGAATATTGCCATCACCGGCATGGCTGGCAATGCGGGTAACCAGCTGGTATTTTTCAGCCAAGCGCAGGATTTCGGCCAACAGTGCGGGCTCTTGGTCTACAGGGCATACTACGTCTTCCTTGCAGACGATGAGACTCTCTGCGCGCACCGCTTCGGCAAAGGCCTTACGGGCCTGCCAAATCTTAGCATGCTCCGCCACCAGCACATCGGAAGCACCATTTTCAGAGCAAATTTCGTCCAGAGTGCATGCCTTTTCATCTAAATCGTCCTCGCTAGTGCCCTCTACTTCAACGATAAGATAATTGCCCTTTTCACTGCCCTGCAGATTACTACCCAAATATCTTTCTACGGATTTAATAGTGATATTATCCATATATTCCACGCAGGTCGGAGTAATGCCACCCATGATAATCTTGTTAACAGTGCCAATGGCATCCTCAGCAGACTCAAATACTGCCAAGAGGTCCATGCTATACTTCGGAATCGGCAGCAGCTTAACAGTAATTTTAGTGATAATGCCCAAGGTACCCTCGGAGCCAATCACCAGCTGCTCTAAGCAGTAACCCGTGGTTTGCTTTTGTAAGCGTGCGCCCAAATTTACAATCTTACCGGTGGGATTGACCACTTCCACAGCGTAAACCTGATGACGAGTAGTACCGTATTTTACGGCGCGGTTACCACCGGCATTGGTAGCCACGTTGCCACCGATAAAGCAGGAATCGCCGCTGCAGGGGTCGCCTGCATAAAAGGCACCCTGAGCCTCTACTGCAGCCTGCAAATCAGAGGTGCGCACACCGGGCTCTACCACTGCATACATGGCATCCACATTAATCTCTAAAATTTTATTCATTTTTTCCAAGGAAATTACCACGCCACCATACACGGGCACAGCGCCACAGGCCAAGCCAGTACCTGCGCCACGGGGGACCACCGGAAAATGATGTTCATTGGCCAGCTTTACTACCGCAGCTACCTGTTGAGCATTTTCAGCAAATACTACTGCCTCAGGCATGTGGTGGTAAGCAGGGTCTGTGACCTCGTCATGAGCATAAATCTCCATTTGCTCGCCTTCGGTTAGCACATTTTGTGCTCCCACCAGCGCTTGTAGTTTAGCAATTATTTCCTGGGAAATTTTGTTATATTCCATCAGCTTGTTCCCCTCCTTATTTTGTAGACAAAAAGGTCGCTAGAAATTACATCTAACATATGTATTGTATCATAAAATACTTATTTTGGCTCGCAGGAACTGCACAGCTCATAATAAATTTCTCGATAATCTTCTTGAAATATACTGTTCTTACGATAAATAAAATTAATTGAGTGCTTCAGATGTAAATCTCGCAAAGGGATAACTGCCAATTCCCCTCGTGCTTCCTCCTGAAGAATGGCTGCATGAT
>SFRS01000215.1 GCA_004562175.1 bacterium
TTATAGCATTGCTCCTGGTCCTTCAGGCTCAAAATTACCTTGAATAATTGGTCAGTCAAATGGTCATGTATATTAGCAGCCATGTTCATCCTCCTAGCTTTAAGCTTCCTGTAATGCACTTAATTGTAAACAACTCGTAGCAATACTTTAATACTTTATCATGTGAAAGTCAAGAGAAATTTACGCAAAATTTTCCCGGTACACCTCTTTACAATATCCTACTATTCTGATATAGTTTCTATAATTTAAAAAGTAGATGCTTTCCTTTCTTGGAGAACAGCAAGTTTACACATTTTGCGAATTTTATAGATATTTTTATTGACAATCTCTGCAACTAGATGTAAAATTAACTCTAACTTCACAGAGATTTCATCAAGAGTAGCCGAGGGACTGGCCCGATGAAGCTACGGCAACCACACTCAGGTGAACGGTGCCAATTCCAACGGAGAAATCCGGCAGATGAAGATATTTAGCGTAAGCGCATCCTTCACCGTGCCGGTGAAGGATTTTTTTAGTTCGTAGCCCTGTTTTTTCCGCAGGTGCTTACTCAAGAAAGGATTATTAGCATGATAGAACTAGTTAATGTAGAAAAAACCTACTATAGTAAAGCTGGCGATATCCACGCACTGCACAAAACCAACCTCAGCATCAAGGCAGGCGAGATTTTTGGTATCATCGGTCTGTCCGGTGCCGGCAAATCCACGCTGGTGCGCTGTATCAACATGCTGGAGCGCCCCACCGGCGGTCAGGTTTTCGTGGATGGCGCCGAGCTCACCAGCATGAGCGACGCCCAGCTACGCAAGGCACGCCAAAGCATTGGCATGATTTTCCAGCATTTCAATCTGCTCACCAGCCGCACTGTTTACCAAAACATTGCCTTCCCCTTGGAAATCCAAGGCATGAGCAAAAGCGAAATTGATAAGCGCGTGCGCCCCCTCTTAGAGCTGGTGCAATTGGAGGAGCGTGCTGACTACTACCCCAGCCAGCTCTCCGGCGGCCAAAAGCAACGTGTTGGTATTGCCCGCGCTCTGGCCAGCAACCCCAAGGTGCTGCTCTGCGACGAAGCCACCTCTGCTCTGGACCCCCAGACCACCAAGTCCATTTTGGAGCTTTTGAAGGATATCAATAAAAAGCTGAATTTGACCATCGTCCTCATTACCCACCAGATGGAGGTTGTCAAGGCCATCTGCGACCGCGTGGCAGTTATCGAAAACGGCGATATTATTGAGGAAGGCCCCATGGTGGACGTCTTCACCAATCCCCAGCATCCCACCACCAAGGAATTCACTAAGAGCGTTATTAATGCAGAAATTCCTGATATGATTAAGAACAAAAAGCTCACCGATATCTACACAGAGGGCAGCAAGCTCATCGTGCGCATCTCTTTCATCGGCGACAGCGCTGGCGAGCCCATCGTTTCCGGTATGGTTAAACGCTTTGCCGTGGATGTGAGCATCCTCTATGGTAACATCGACCAGCTGAAGGATGTTCCCTTTGGCACCTTGATTATCGAAATCAGTGGTGACAAGGCCGGCATTAAAAATGCCCTGGAATATCTCCACAGTCAAAATCTGAAGACGGAGGTTATCGGCTATGAATCCTGATATGCTTGCACTCTTAAATAAATCCTTTTGGGAAACCTGCTATATGGTCTTTGCCTCCACTGCTCTGTCCACTTTGATTGGCATCCCCCTGGGCGTCATTTTAACTGTTACCCGCAAGGAGCACATTCTGCCCAACCAAGCAGTAAACAGCATTTTAGGCGCCATTGTCAACGCTACCCGCTCCACTCCCTTCATTATCCTGATGGTAGCGATTATCCCCCTGACCCGTATGATTGTGGGCTCCTCCATTGGTACCACCGCAGCCATCGTGCCGCTGACCATTTCTGCCGCCCCCTTCATCGCTCGTATTATTGAATCCTCTCTGCTGGAAATCAACCCCGGCATTATCGAAGCAGCCCAAGCCATGGGCGCTAGTCCCATGCAAATCATTACCAAGGTGCTGCTGCCCGAATCCCTGCATTCCATCGTTTTGGGTGTAACCTTGGCCATTATCAGCTTGATTGGTTATTCCGCCATGGCTGGCACCTTGGGTGGCGGCGGCCTAGGCGACTTGGCCATCCGCTATGGCTACCAACGCTTCCAAATGGACGTTATGCTGGCCACCGTTGTGGTTTTGATCATCATGGTCCAGGCCATGCAGTCCTTGGGTGATTACGCATCCAAGAAGCTCAACAAGAATAAGCTGTAAGAAATAGCAGCAAGCTTCAGCTTTAATCCGCTTGCACAGCCGTAAATGCGCGCTTACGGCTTGCGATATAAATTTACTTACCCATTTTGCATTACGGGAGGAATTATGATGAGTAAATTAGTGAAAATTTTAATCACCGTTGCCCTGATGGCCCTGATGGTTGTGGCTACAGGCTGCGGCGGCGACAAAAAGGATGAAAAAAAGGCAGATCCTAAGGCACCCATTAAGATTGTCGTAACCGCTGGTCCCCATGCTGAAATAATGTACAATGTACAAAAGCTGGCCGCTAATGACGGCTTGAAAATCGAAGTTGTAGAATTCTCCGATTTCGT
>SFRS01000216.1 GCA_004562175.1 bacterium
TCCTTTCCTGGAAAAATATAGAAAAACATGTCATACACAATAATGGCAAATAGCCAATAACTGTTCTTATTTTACGCTTGTATATATCATACACCTTGTTAAAGATATGTGCAAGAAAAATATTATTTACCTTAAGCTTATTTAGCAACAAATCCACTCCACAAAGAGTTTTTATGAGCAGAATTGTTCTTTTAAATATTTTTGCTGCTTTATCCACGCTACAGTGACAGTTCATTCTTTAAAAATGCATAATATTACATTCACTAGCAAAAAGAGCTCCTCTGCGTAACTAAATTCAGCAGCGCAGAGAAGCTCAAGTTTATTGTTGATAGTGTTGATTTATTCAGCCAAAACTCTCTTCACCATATCCGGGAAATTGCCGATGACAATGTCGATGCCCAATGCACGCAGACGCTTGACGCTTTCCTCATCATTGACGGTGAAGGTATTGATTTCGATATTATGGCTCTTGACCTCAGCCACAGTTTCCGGTGTCAGGCTGCCATGATAGGGATGATAGCAGGCTACGCCGGCACTAGCCACATAGGCACCGGGATTAAGCAGCCAGCTTTCCTCCAGCAGTCCATATTTCAGCTTAGGAGCCAGCTCTTTCATGCGCAGTACGCTGAAGTGATTGAAGCTGGAAATGATGACCTTGTTTTCCAAATGGTATTTTTGTAGCAAGTCCCATACCTTTTCTTCAATATCAGGATAGGGATAAACGCCGGTTTTTAGCTCCACATTGGTCACTAAATCCGTGCCGGCCACCCACGCGCAATATTCCTCAAAGGTAGGAATGGGATTAACACCCATTTGGCCTGCGTAAATGTAGGATGCATCCAGCTTGCGCAGCTCTGCCAAAGTATAATCGCGCACATTCCCGGTGCCATTAGTGGTTCTATCCAGCTTTTCATCATGGATAATCACTACCTGGCCATCCTTGGTCAGCTGTACGTCTAATTCAATGCCGTCCGCACCTGCCTCCCAAGCCTTGCGAAAGGCCAGCATGGTGTTTTCAGGATATTTGCCGCTAAAGCCGCGGTGAGCAAAATTCAACATTGGTAAAACCTCCTATATTAAAGTCCGTAGACCATAATTACCAAGAATCATGCTTCCTATTATAGAACTAATACACATGAACGTCAATAAGAAAGACTCCCACGCGGTCAAAGCATAGGAGTCTATTTTTTAATCTAATTCCAAGCCTTCGCCATCATCCCACTGAACAATCTTGTCCTCCTTCAGGGATTCCTGCACTAAAATTACGCGCTGGTTAGCGCTGCCGCGAAAGCGCAGATTAGGATTTTTCAAGTCGATGACGAACTCGCCATCCACAAGCACATCAATGCAGTTGAGCATTTGCTCGGTGATTTCCCAGGGACCAAGATTGCCTGTCAGCATATCCTGCTCGAAATTATAGCCACTGTAACACCACACATCCTTGTGAGGGAATTTGGCTTTCACCCTTTGCAAAAAGGGAGCCAATACGGCCTGATTGGCAGGCTCAAAGGGCTCGCCTCCCAACAGGCTCAAGCCACGGATATGCTCGTTTTCCAAAAGGTGCAGCAGCTCTGCTTCCGTTGCTTCCGTAAAGGGCTGGCCATAATTGAAGTCCCAAGACTCCGGGTTGAAGCAGCCCTTGCAATGGTGAGTGCAGCCGCTAACAAAGAGGGACACTCTCAGGCCGGGGCCATTAGCAATATCCAGATTCTTAATCTCAGCGTAATTCATGAGAGCTCACCTTCTTCTTGTCTTATAGATGCATTACTCTAGCTTTAATTTCCTTAGTTTTGCCCACATTCCAGAAGTTTTCGCCCAAATAGCCGCAGGTTCTGCGAATAACGGTCATCTTGGAATGATCCTTGTTGTGGCAGGCCGGGCATTCCCACTCATTGTCATCGTTAATGGTGATTTCGCCGTCGAAGCCGCACACGTGGCAATAGTCGGATTTAGTATTGAATTCAGCGTACTGAATATTGTCGTAGATGAATTTTACGACCTCCTCCAAGGCCTCGGTGTTGTGGCGCATGTTGGGGATTTCTACATAGGAAATAGCGCCGCCGGAGGAAATCTTTTGGAATTGGCTTTCAAATTTAAACTTGCTGAAGGCATCAATCTTTTCACGCACATCCACATGGTAGGAGTTAGTGTAGTAGCCCTTGTCGGTTACGTCCTTGATGGTACCGAAGCGAGCCTTATCCACGCGTGCAAAGCGGTAGCACAGGCTTTCAGCCGGAGTACCGTAGAGGCCAAAGCCTAAGCCGGTCTTAGCCTTCCATTTTTCGCAGGCACCGCGCAGGCGGTTCATTACGCGCAGAGCAAACTCTTCGCCCTCCGGCGTAGTATGGCTTACGCCCTTCATCAGCTTGGTGACCTCATACAGGCCAATATAGCCCAAGGAAATGGTGGAATAACCATTCTCCAGGAACTTGTCGATGGTTTCGCCCTTTTGCAGACGAGCGATAGCACCATATTGCCAATGCACGGGGCTAACGTCGCTGCGCACGCCCTTCAGTGCATTATGACGGCACATCAGCGCCTCATAGCACAGCTCCAGGCGCTCATCCAAAAG